>JBGAOF010000158.1:0-4980 GCA_044221915.1 Solirubrobacterales bacterium | reverse complement strand
GCGCTGACCGCCGGGGATGACGAGTCCTTCGCCGGGCTCCTGGCCGAACTGTCCGGCGAGTTCGATCTGGAAGACATCGCCCGGGCCGCCATCGCCCTGACCGCGGCCGACGCACCGGTCAGGGTGGTGATCGAAGGGATCCCGTGCCGGATCGCCGCCGAGCGGATCTCGTAGCCGTCGGCGCGGGCACCGGAGCCGGTCGGGGTATTGATCACCAGGTCGCAGCGTTGCTCCTCGATCATGTCAACCACATGAGGCGACCCTTCCGCGATCTTGTTGATCGCCTCGACCGGTGTGCCCATGCGGGAGATCGCCTGGGCGGTGCCACCGGTCGCAAGGATCCCGAAGCCGAGATCATGCAGCTGGGCCGCAAGCTGGGTGGCCGCCGCCTTGTCGGTGTCGGTCACCGATATGAATACGGTCCCGGACTCCGGGAAGGGCATACCGGTGGCGGCCTGGGCTTTGCCGAAGGCGGTCGGGAAGTCGGGGCCGATCCCGATCACTTCCCCGGTCGATTTCATCTCCGGCCCGAGCACCGAATCTGCGCCCTGGAAGCGCGAGAAGGGCAGAACCGCCTCCTTGACCGAAACGTGGTCGCCCTTGAACTCGGGCAGATCCTGGTCGGCGATCTTCTGCCCGAGCATGATCCGGGTTGCGACCTTAGCCAGGGGAATGCCGATCGCCTTCGAAACGAAAGGAACGGTCCGCGAAGCCCGCGGGTTGGCCTCGATCACGTAAAGCTCGCCTCCGGCCAGGGCAAACTGGATGTTGATCAGGCCGATCACGCCGAGTTCCAGGGCGATTGCGGTGGTCGCGGACTTGATCTCGTCGATCATCCCCTGGCCGATACTCATCGGCGGGATCACACAGGCCGAATCCCCCGAGTGAACCCCGGCCTCTTCGACATGCTGCATGATCCCGGCGACGAAGACCTGATCACCGTCGCAGAGGGCATCCACATCCACTTCGATTGCGTTCTCGAGGAAACGGTCGAGCAGCAGCGGATGTTCGGGCGAGGCTTTGACGTGGCGGTCGAGATAGGCCTTCAGGTCTTCGTTCGAATAGCAGATCTCCATCGCCCGGCCGCCAAGCACAAAGGACGGCCTGACCAGCAGCGGGTAGCCGATGTCCGCCGCGATCTCTTCGGCCTCGGTGGCCGAGAGAGCCGTGCCGTAAGGCGGCGGCTTGATCCCGAGCCGGTCGATCAGGGCGCCGAACTTCCCCCGGTCCTCGGCCGCATCAATGGCCTCGACCGGTGTCCCGAGCAGCGGGATTCCGGCCGCCTTCAGGCCTTCGGCCAGCTTCAGCGGGGTCTGGCCGCCGAACATGACGATCACCCCTTCGGGCTTTTCCTGCTCGCAGACGGCCAGCACATGGTCGAGGGTGAGCGGCTCGAAGTAGAGCCGGTCCGAGGTGTCGTAGTCGGTCGAAACGGTCTCCGGATTGCAGTTGATCATAACCGCGTCACGGCCACATTCACGGGCGGTCATCGCGGCGTGAACGCAGCAGTAGTCGAATTCGATTCCCTGGCCGATCCGGTTCGGTCCAGCCCCGAGGATCACCACAGACTCCCTCTCACCTCGCCTGATCTCGGAAGGCGATCCGGCCGCCTCATGCGAGGAGTAGTAGTAGGGCGTCGCCGCCTCGAACTCGGCGGCGCAGGTATCGACCGAGTTGTAGATCCGTTCCAGACCCCGGGTTCCGTCCCCGTCGCCGGCCAGCAGGTCGAGCTCCCGCAAGAACCACGGGTCAATCCTGGTCTGCTCGTGCACCTGTTCGACCGTCAGCCCCCGTTCGAAGGCGGCCAGGACCAGGTCGATCCGGCCGGGTGTGGGAGTAGCCAGCGATTCCAGCAGCTCGCCGTCGCTTTCCGGGATCGCGGGCCGCGAGTCAAGCTCGCGCGACGCCATTGCCTTGGCGAAGGACTCGCGGAAGGTCCGGCCGATCGACATCACCTCGCCGACGCTCTGCATGTAGGTCGATAGCGTCTCATCGGCACCCGGGAATTTCTCGAAGGCAAAGCGCGGAATCTTGGTGACCACATAGTCGATGGTCGGTTCGAAGGAGGCCGGGGTCGCCCGGGTTATGTCGTTCGGGATTTCCTCCAGGGCGTAACCGACCGCGAGCTTGGCGGCCATCTTCGCGATCGGGAAGCCGGTCGCCTTCGAAGCCAGAGCCGAGGAACGGGAAACCCGCGGGTTCATCTCGATCACCACGATCTCGCCGTCCTTCGGGTTGACAGCGAATTGCACGTTCGAGCCGCCGGTCTCGACTCCGACCGCCCGGATCACGGCGATCGCCATGTCCCGCAGCGACTGATAGACCGGATCGGTCAGCGACTGGGCCGGGGCGACAGTGATCGAGTCGCCGGTGTGAACTCCCATCGGATCGACGTTTTCGATCGAACAGATGATGACCACGTTGTCGTTGCGGTCCCGCATCACCTCGAGTTCAAATTCGCCCCAGCCGATCACCGATTCCTCGACCAGGACCTGTCCGATCGGCGAGGCGGCAAGTCCCTTCGCGACCACCTGCTCGAGTTCTTCCCTGGTCCCGGCAACGCCGCCGCCCTGGCCACCCATGGTGAAGGCCGGCCGGATGATCGCCGGCAGTGAAGCGTCACCTTCGTCGAGTTCCTTCAACGCCTGCCCGACCGATTCGACAGTGATCGACCACGGGATACGAATCCCCGCTTCGTTCATCACCTGGCGGAAGACCTCGCGATCCTCGCCGCGGATGATCGCGTCGCGGTTTGCCCCGATCAGTTCCACCCCGAATTTCTCAAGGGTTCCGTCGGCGGAGAGATCCATCGCCAGGTTGAGTGCGGTCTGGCCACCGAGGGTCGGCAGCAGGGCATCGGGACGCTCCTTTTCGATGATCCGGGCCACCGGACCGGGCAGCAGCGGCTCCACATAGGTCCGGGTGGCGAACTCGGGGTCCGTCATGATCGTGGCCGGATTCGAGTTGACGAGGACCACTTCGTAGCCTTCCTCGAGCAGCACCTTGCATGCCTGGACCCCCGAGTAGTCAAATTCGGCCGCCTGCCCGATCACTACCGGGCCGGAGCCGATCACCATGATCCGCCTGATGTCGTCGCGTCGCGGCATCAGCCTTCCCTTGCCAGGTCGAGAAAACGGTCAAAGAGGTGGCGGGCGTCACGCGGCCCCGGCCCGGCTTCCGGGTGATGCTGAACGGTCATCGCTTTCGCCTCGGGCAGCCTCAGCCCCTCGACCGTGCGGTCGTACAGATTGATGTGAGAGAGCACCGCTTCACCGTGGTCGGTCTGCCAGCGGACCGGCTCGTCGTTTTCAATCACGCCGTTGCCGTCAGGCCCGACCACGGCGAACCCATGGTTCTGGGAGGTGATTTCGATCACCCCGGTTTCCAGATCCTTGACCGGATGATTGGAACCGCGGTGGCCGAACGGCAGCTTGAACGTCTCGAGGCCGACGGCCCGGCTCAGCAACTGGTGGCCGAGGCAGATCCCGACCATCGGCTTTTTGCCGATCAGCTCGCGTACGGTCCGGGTCACCACCGAAACCGCAGCCGGGTCGCCAGGTCCGTTGGCAAGGAAGAGCAGATCGGGCCCCCGGCTCATGACATCGGCCGCCGGCGTGTGGCAGGGCAGCAGGGTGACCCGGCAGTCCCGCTCAAGAAACTGGTTGACGATCGAGGCCTTGATCCCGGTGTCGAGAGCAACCACATGGAGCCCGGAGCCATCGTGCTCGACCGGCGCTTCCGGACTGACTTTCGAGGCGAAGTCCGAGCCGGACATCGTCGGTTCGGCCACGATCTGCCCGGCCGCTTCATCGGAATCCGTTGAGGCCGGGAAAATCCCTCCGCGCATCGCCCCACGGTCACGAATGTGGCGCACAAGGGCCCGCGTGTTGACCCCGGTGAGCGCCCAGACGCCATTTTCCGTTAGCCAGTCAAGCCAGCCGCCTTCGGCATCCGCCGCATCCCTGTTGTTGCGCGCGTCGCGCATGACCACCCCGCGGGCGTGGGCCTTCCCCGATTCCATCGCCCGGCCGGAAACCCCGTAGTTACCGACCATCGGGTAGGTGAAGGTGATGATCTGACCCGCGTAGGAAGGGTCGGTGACCGCTTCCTGATAGCCGGTCATCGCCGTGTTGAAGACCACTTCGCCAACTCCGCCCGTCGGTGAGCCGCAGAGCTGCCCTTCAAAACGGCTGCCGTCTTCAAGGAGGACGTATCCGGGTTCCGGCCTGCTCATGCGACTCCCAGGCTGAAAGTCCGGAGACGAAACGCGACCTGTCCGTCGGCCAGGGTGACCAGCACGCGGCCGCGCAACTTCTCGCCCGCACACCATGAGTTGACCGAGCGGCTCTCGTAACCTTCTTCGCCAACAACCCATTCCGCTTCGAGGTCGACCAGACAGAGATTTGCGCGGCTGCCTTCGGCGAGGGAAAACGGCTCGATGCCGAAAGGAGCTCCGCCACAGCCGAGTTTTTCTACCAGCAGTTCGAGGGCAAGATTCCCCGGCAGGACGAGCTTCGTGTAGACCGATGAGAAGGCGGTCTCCAAGCCGGTGACACCCATGTTCGCAGCCTCGAAGGGAACCTCTTTCTCGTGAACCGCATGCGGCGCGTGATCGGTTGCGATGCAGTCGATCGTGCCGTCTTTCAGCGCCTCGATCAGCGCCTGCCGGTCCGCTTCGGTCCGCAGCGGAGGGTTCATCTTGTGCTTTGAGGCATCGAGGTCGCGGACCGCCTCGTCGGTCAGACAGAGATGGTGCGGCGTAACTTCGCAGGTGATGTCAATCCCCTCTGCCTTGGCCCGCCGGACCTGTTCGATCGACTCGACCGCGGAAAGGTGCTGGATCTGAATCGCCCCTCCCTCGTAACCGGCAATCTGCGCATCCCGGCCGATCATCGTCGACTCCGAGATCGACGGGACCCCCCGCAGGCCAAGCTCTGCCGAGACCACCCCTTCGTTCATGACACCCTTTCCGGATAGCTC
>JBGAOF010000157.1:0-5014 GCA_044221915.1 Solirubrobacterales bacterium | reverse complement strand
CACTGGGTCAACGGCAAGCTGGACAACTCGAACGGCATCGTGCCCGACCCGGCAGTCGCCCAGGTCCTCAACCAGCCGGATGTCCTCGTCGCCCGGGCCCGGGCCTGCCAGCAGCGACGCGGGAAGCTGCCGAACATCGTCGCGGTCGACGACTTCGGAGATGGCGACCTGACCGACGCGGTACGCCAGCTCAACGGGGTCAGGGCCAAGCCGTTCTTCGAGGTCAAGAAGCCGAAAGACGTAACCGTGAGATCCGGGGGCAAGGCCACTTTCAGGCTTGTGATCAATAACTGGGGCGACGCCGAATCGGCGCTGACCAAGGTCTGTGCGACGGTACCCGGCAAGCTCGCGGTCAAGCCGAAGTGCCAGACCGTCTTTGTGACTCAGGGTAATCCCGGCAAGGGAACCGCCATTGTGAAGATCGTCACCCGGAAGATCACCAAGCGCCGCTTCAGGGGCAGCCTCTCCGGTGCCGTCAAGTTCGCGATTACCGGTGGTGGCGACAGTGTCAGCACAACCGCCCGGCTCAAGGTCAAACCCCTCGTCAGGTAACTTGCCCGCCCCCGGTCCGGACCGGGCACCGGAAAGCAGAAACCCCGGCGGGCGGCCGGGGTTTACCGAGTGGGCACAACTGGGCTCGAACCAGTGACCTCCACCGTGTCGAGGTGGCGCTCTACCAACTGAGCTATGCGCCCGGGGACGGAGAGCCTAGCGCAGCACCGCAACAACTCGCCTCGCCGTGTTCTTCATCGAATGAGCTTCCCCGGCGTAGGGAAAACCGAGAAGGAGACGTCATGACTTTCATGTCCGGAGTCCGTTCGAGACTCGCAGCAACCTTTGCTTTGGCAACTGGCGTCCTTGTCTGCTGCGGTGCCGAAGCGTCAGCTTCCACCCCGCTCAGAATCGAGGTCCTCTCAAGCAGACCAGCCAGGGTCACCGGCGGCGATGCGCTGATAGCGGTCACCGCTCCCTCGGTCAACGCCCGCAACCGAATGCTGGTTCGACTGAACGGAAGGCTCGTAACCGGGGCGCTCAAGACCGGCTCCGGCAGTTCGCTTCGCCGGACCGGACTGGTCTCCGGGATGAGACCCGGCCGGAACTGGATCACTGCCTGGACCCAGGGCCAGAGCCAGGGTTCCCGCCTCGCATTGTTCAACTCTCCCCTGCAGGGTCCACTTTTCTCCGGCCGGCATCAGGCGCCGTTCTACTGCACGACGGAGGCCCTGGGTCTCGGTCCGGCCCAGGATCAATCAACCTGCTTCGCTCCTACCCGCGTCACCTGGTTCTACCGCTCCTCGAACAACACCTTCAAACCGCTCACCAACCCGACCGACCGGCCTGCGGACATGGTGCAGACCACCACTCGCACCGGCCAGACCGTGGACTACGTGGTGCGACTGGAGCAGGGCGTGATCAACCGTGCGGTCTACAACTTCGCCACCCTTGCTGCCGGCGGCCAGATGGGGAACGGCTGGAATGGCCGGTTCTTTTACCAGTACGGCGGGGGCTGCTCGGCCGGCCACCAGCAGGGCGAATACGCGTCTGGCGGGCTGGATCACGACCTGCTCTCGCGGGGATTCGTCGTGCTTGGATCAAGCCTCAACGTGCTGAACACCTCCTGCAACGATGTGCTCTCAGCCGAAACAACCTCGATGGTCAAGGAGCATGCGATCGAGGCAATGGGCAGGCCCGACGTCTGGACCGCCGGCCAAGGGGGTTCCGGCGGCTCGATTCAGATCCAGATGATCGCTCAGAACTACCCGGGACTTCTTGACGGGCTGAACCCCGGTGCCAGTTTTCCGGACAACTCGTCACCCGACTATCCGGATTGCCGTCTGATCGAGAATTACTTTGCGAACACGACCACCGGACAAAACCTCTCGAACGCGCAGAGGCGCTCGATCACGGGCATGACTCCGGATGCCGGCGGCTGCCCCAACCTCGCGTCCGGAGCCGACGTTGTGAATGCGTCGCAGGGTTGTGTCGAGACCATCGTTCCGGCCGCAGTGATCTTCAATCCGGTCACCAATCCGACAGGGATCCGCTGCACCCTCTGGGACAACATGGTCAACATCTACGGGGTTGACCCGGCAACCGGATATGCCCGCCGCAGCTACGACAACACCGGCGTCCAGTATGGACTCCAGGCGTTCCAGGAAGGAGCCATCAACCTGAAACGCTTCCTAGACCTGAACGAAGCGATCGGGGGCTATGACAACAACGGTGAATTGCAGTCCGCACGTTCAGTCGCGGACCCCAGGGCCTTGGCAACCAGTTACGAAACCGGCCGCGTCAACCAGGGCGCGGGCGGCTGGACCTCGGTTCCGGTGATCGACGTTCGCAACTATCAGGACATGAACCCCACCGGCAACGTCCACCAATACGTGAACACCTACCGGCTTCGGGCCCGCCTCGATCAATTGAACGGGAACCACGCCAATCACGTCATGTTCCGGGCGGAAGGCACTGTGAACGTGCGGGCCATGAACGACACAGCGATTGACACGCTTTCAAGCTGGCTCGACGGCATCGCCGCCGACCGCTCGCCGAATACGCTCCCGCAGAAAGTTGTTGCCAACAAGCCCACGGGCGCCACTGATGCCTGTTGGATTGGCGGCATCCGGATCGAAGGCGAAGCCGCGATTGGTGCCACCAACCCCTGCCAGTTGACCTACCCGCCCCATTCGCTGCCGATCAACAGGGCCGGCAAGCCACTTGCCTCCGTGACCGGAAAATGTGCCCTGAAACCAGTGAATCCGGCCGACTACGGCAACCCCACCCCGGAACAGATCACCCGCCTGAACCAGATCTTTCCGAGCGGCGTTTGCGACTGGTCGAAGCCCGGACCTGAGCAAACCGGGATCAGGGGCACCGACATTTCCTTCGGCCCGGCACAAACCGCTGCACCGGTCGCCCGCAGGCTCATGCTCAAACTCAACCGGCACTGGGTCAATTGGAGTCGCCGGGGCGGGAGAGTCACCGCGATTGCCACCCTCGGATCCTGCCCCGCCGTCACCTGGCAGACGGTGAGGTTCCAGCGGCAGGTGCGGCAAGGGAACCGCTGGGTCTGGAGAAACATCGGCTCAAGAATGGTTTCCGGCAACAGGTGCCGGGCATCCATCAGGGTCGGCAGCATCAGGAGGCGGACCAGCCTGCGGGTCACCGCCGCCGCAATCTCCGGCTTCAGGGCTGCGAATTCCCCGGTCCGCACGATCAGGGTCAGGCAGCGGACCCGTCACCGCAGGTAGGGACTGGGGCCGGATATACTGCGCCGACTTCGCGGCTGTAGCTCAGTTGGCTAGAGCGTCTGCTTGCCATGCAGAAGGTCGAGGGTTCGAATCCCTTCAGCCGCTTCCGGGATGTCCCGCATGGGACCGGCCCGTCTGGCGCCTTGGCGGAGTGGCTACGCAGCGGCCTGCAAAGCCGTTTACACCAGTTCGATTCTGGTAGGCGCCTTTCCGTCCGGCGGTGTTCTGCTCAGGCTGCGTCCAGCGCCTGGTTCACGAGGGCATCGGCCTCGGCGTTCTGCTCGCGGCGGACATGGCTGATCGTCCAGGAATCGAGGCCGGCGAGAGCTTCAGTGGCAGCCGCATGGAGGGGCTTCATGTCGGCGTGCTTCACCTTGTACTGACCAAGCATCTGCCTGACCACCAGCTCCGAGTCGCCGCGGATCTCCAACTCTTCCCCGCCGAGCTCAATTGCCCTTTCGATCCCGCGAATCAAGGCCTTGTATTCGGCGACGTTGTTGGTCGCCTCGCCGATCGTCTCGGCGATGTCCTCCAGCACTTCGCCTTCGGAGTCCCGGATCACGATGCCGATTGCGGCCGGACCCGGATTGCCCCGGGCCCCGCCGTCCACATTCACGATCAGCTTCATCCCGGGGAATCTAACCGGACTAGGCGCGGGGGTGGCTGCCGGCGTAGGCATCCCGCAGGCGGGCCGCATCAAGGTGCGTGTAGACCTGGGTCGTGGAAATCGAAGCGTGGCCCAGCAGTTCCTGAATTGTACGAAGGTCCGCCCCGCCTTCAAGCAGGTGGGTCGCGAATGAATGGCGGAGCACGTGAGGTGAAACACCGCTCAGGGACGCGGTGTCTGTCACCCTTTTTGCCAGCCGGCGGGTGAGATCCGAGGCCGAGAGCGGCTTGCCGTTGCGGGACAGAAAGAGCGTCTTCTCGGCCGGATCAGAAAGGAGACCGGGACGGGACCGGGCGAGATACGCCTCGACTGCCTGCCGAGCCGGTTCGCCAACCGGGACCAGCCGGTGCTTGGACCCCTTGCCGAGAACCCGGATCACCTCATCGTCAAAGTCGATCGAGTCGGTCCTGAGAGTCAGGAGCTCCTCGCTTCTCAGCCCGCAGGAATAGGCCAGCTCAAACATCGCGCGGTCCCGAATCTCGAGCGGGCTCGCGGCCGGTGTCGCATCCAGCATCGCCGCCATCTGGCTCGAGGTGATCACCTGGGGGAGCTTCGCCTTCCGGCGAGGTGCCGATACGAGGTCTGCCGGGTTCTGCCCGACCCTGCCGGTTCGCAGCAGAAAACCGTAGAACCCGCGGATCGCCGCGAGTTTCCGGGCCACCGTCGCCGGAGCCTTCCCGGCTGCCGAAAGAGAAGCCGCATAACGCCTCAGGTCCCTGTGACCGAGCTGGGCAGGCTGTTGCCCGGAGGCGGCCGCCCAGGAACGCAGCTGGCCGAGGTCCCGTTCATATGCCTGAACCGAGCGGGGCGCGGTCCCCGCGGCGCTCAGATCCCGGCGAAAAAGAGCGAGTGCCTCATCCCAATCCGGGCACTTGCTCGGCGATGCAGGGGCGGGGGAATCCATGGCCGGATCAACCGATGTAGATCGGTGTGCCGACATCAACCCGGTCATACAGGTCGATCACATCCGGCACGGACATCCGCACACAACCGTGGGAGGCCGCCGAGCCAAGCGATCCGGTGTCATCGGTGCCGTGGATACCGGCCCCGTCATAGATCCCCATCCAGCGGGCCTTGAGCGGGTTCTCGGGGACACCCC
>JBGAOF010000156.1:0-5033 GCA_044221915.1 Solirubrobacterales bacterium | reverse complement strand
CGTATCCGTTCTCGGCGGCCCAGGCCCGGATCTTCTTGGGGTCGGCCACCGGGGCGGTGCCCTTGATCTGCGCCTCGATCTCGGCCAGCTGCTTCTTGAGCCGGTCACGCTTCGCGCGCAGCTCGGCCTTCTCGGCGTTGGCCTCCCAGGCGGCGTCGAGTGCGGTCTCGGCGGCCATCACCTTCTGCGCCGCGCGGGCGATGCGCTTGTCGTCATGGTCGATCAGGTCGGCGGCCGCAAGGATGCGGTCGTGGACCTCGATCAGCCCGGCCAGGTCCCCACCGTCCGTCCCTTCCCGTTTGGCGCGGTCGATCCCGATCATTAGTTCGCGCAGCAGGCCGGCTGGGTTGCCGCGGATCTGATGGTCGCGCAGCGGCAGGTCATCGACCCGGGCGAGCAGCATCGCGAGGCGTTCGGCCGCACCGATCACTTCGAAGTTGGGACCGAGGCCCGCTTCGATCGGGTGCTGCCGGAGGATTTCACCGGCGAGCTCTTCCCAGGTGAAGACGGAGAGGGATTCGTAGGGGCCGGGCAGGATTTCTTCCAGTTGGGTCCGATGGGCCACCGCGGAACGTCCGGTTGATGCGATGACCGCAATGCGCGACGGGTCGAGGGGCTGGTCGCCAACCGGTCCAGCGGGGTCTGACCCGGCAAGGCCGGCAACCCGTTGCCGCAGGGCGGTGCTCTTGCCGGTGCCGGCACCACCCCGGATCAGCAGGGTGGCACAGCGCTTGGCCTTTTCTTCCTGCCCGGATCCGGAACCGGATGTTTTCCCGGCTTCGGTTGCGGGTGGGGATTCGCTCACTCCTTCAAGTTACCCCAACTGGCAGGGCCGCTTCCAGCGCCTGTGGCGCCCCGGCGGCGGTGATCCTCCACCGGTCCGCTCCGCCTGCCGCGTTGCTTGCCTCTAGCATGTCGTGGGTGAATCAATTACCTCCGGATCCTGCGCTTGATGCCGACTGGACCGGAATCTGCCGACGCGTTGTCGCTCGTCAGAAGAAGCTCTTTTCCGAGTATGTGACGACCGCACAACGCGAGGTCTACGAAGGGATCGGAGAAGGCGGTGACCACGCGCTGGTGCTCGACCGCATGTGCGAGGACCTGGTCTTCGCCGAGCTGGAGGAACTCGCTGACGGCGGTGCCGCTGCCTTCACGGCAATTTCGGAGGAGCGGGGCACGGTCGAGTTCAACGGCGGTGGCAGCGTCTGGGTGGTGATCGATCCGATCGACGGGTCACTCAATTTCAAGCGGACGATTCCCCGTCACTCGCTTTCGGTCGCTGTGGCCACCGCTCCGAGCATGGCCGCGGTCGAGTTCGGATATGTCTACGACTTCGGGAGCGGCGAGGAGTTTCTTGCCCAGGCCGGGGAAGGCGCGTATCTGAACGAGGAGCGGCTGAAGGTTGAACCTCGCGGCTCGCTGGAGGTGGTCGGGGTTGAAGGGGCCGATCCCGCCCTGCTGGCCCCGATGCTCGAGCGGCTGGCCGGCAAGGCCTACCGGGTGCGTTGTATCGGCTCGTTGGCGATCTCGATTTCCTCGGTTGCTGCCGGCCGCTTCGATGGGCTCGCTTTCCCGCGGCTTTCCCGGTCGGTGGATGTGGCGGCGGCCCAGTTGATAGCCCGGGAGGCTGGTGCCCTGGTTGATCTCGGTGAGGGTGGGTTGAGTGAGGTGGGGCTGTCCCTTGAGGAACGTTTTCCGGTCACGGTAGCCACCGGAAGTGAGGGTCTTGCCACCCTCATTTCCGCCCGCCTGTCCGACTGATCAGCCTCGCCGCGAGGTCTCTTGCAGGCCTTTCGGGTCGTTTCTTCCTTTGTTGGAGCGGAATAAGGCTGCGTGACACAGCTCACACCGAAACGGAACATGTGTTCGTATTTCACTGCTACACTTCAAACATCCTTAGAAGTAAGTAATCTGTTCTCAACAACAAAGGACTGAGTGATTCAGATGGCCGAGGCCAAGAAAACCACCAAGAAGACCACCGCGAAGAAGACCACCAAGCCCCGCACCGCTGCCCAGCTGCGTTCGGAAGCCGAGAAGAAGGCTGTCCACGCCGCCAAGCTCGATGCCGAGAACGCCAAGAGCCGCCTCGAAGAGGTCCAGGAGACCGCGGTCGAATACGCTCGCAAGGGTGTTGACGTGCCGGTAGGCGCCGCCCTCAATCTCGCGGACCGTGTTTCCGAGGTGATCGAGGATTGGACCGACCAGACGACCGCCGAGAAGAAGGTCAAGGGCTACCGTGCCGACCTGACCCGGACCGTCCGTCGTGCCGAGCGCCGTGGCACCACCACCCGCCGCAAGGCGACCACCCGCGCGAAGAAGCGTCGCAACTCGATCGAGAAGACTGTCCGCAAGCAGCGGAAGAACCTCGAGAAGACCGTCAAGACGACCAACAAGGACGTCAACAAGCAGATCGAAGCCCGCGTGAACGATGTCACCATGCGCGCGCAGAAGGCCCAGGCCGAGGTCAGCAAGGTCGCCGAGGAGCAGGGCAAGAAGGCCCAAGACCTCGTCAACAAGGTCACGGAGCAGATTTCAACTCTGGTCTAGACCACACTTAGCCCGGCTGCCGACGGAGAGCGGCAATCCGGAGAAGATCGGCTGACCTCATAACCTCGTCAGTCGATGTAGTACCTCTCCTCCCTCGCCAACGGCCCCTCCCCGGGGCCGTTGGTCTTTAACCGATCCGGCCCCGGCCCCACCCGAATGGAATCAGCGGGAAAGGAGGCAGTTGACCTTTATCGTGAAGCCCAAACCACTCCCTCGATCGCTGCTGATCGTGAACCGGTAGCCCTGCGGCGCGCCCAGATCGTTGGACAAGGCCGTCCGGGAGCGTTCAAATGCGTCGGGTCCCAGGCCACTCACCGAAGGATCGATCGCGGTCGGCGCCTTCGGCGGACACATGACCGTCCCCTCGGTTTCCGTGAAGCTCCCGTCACCGGCCACCGGATCCAGGGATTGAACGACCTGGATGTGGCCGACGATCATCCGGCCGAGGGCCCGGGCCCCAACCGACGAGGTCTTGAGGTCGTCCCTGCCTACCGTGAACTTGCCCGGCAGGGCAGCGGCCGTTCCGCCAATCGCCACGATCAATGCCACCATTGCGACCACCATGGCCGCTGAAGGTCGCGGTATCCGATTCATGCTGCCTCCTTCCCCGCCGGTTCATCCCTTCGGGTAAACAATGACTGATTTGCGCTTCGATGTCGAGGGCAGATATGGCCAGCCCGCCTCGGGCAGGACGCTGGCCCGGAAGATAATCCGCTGGGCCGAGGTGATGGTCCGGAAGCGGTAGCCGTACCGGAACCGGCCATTCTGGTCGGTACGAAGTACCTCTACCGGTCGCCACCTGCGGCGGGATGGATCCAGATACTGGATCGCGACCAGTTTGCCCCGGGCCGGGGGCAGGGCCCCTTCGAAGCCGACGGAGCCTTTCATCCGGACGACACCGCCGTTGCGGATCTTCTTCGGCTTGAGACGGAAACGGACCTTTCCTTTCACCTTGAGTTCGAGCCGGTCCGCTCCGGCCCGCGCCAGCTTTCTGGTTCCATCGAAAGTGACCGCGACACTCCTTCCCGGGCCGGACGGAAGTCGTGTCCGGTAGCGGCCGTCGCCGTCGGTGACGAGCTCTGTGGATGACGACGGCTGGCTTGAGCCGGCCTCATAGGTCTCATGCACCAGAATCCTCTGGTTGGGGACTGCAGCCCCGTTGCTGGTCAGCCTTCCTTCCAGCCAGACGGACGCGCCGTACTGCACCCGGGAACTGATGGTTCCCTTGTCGAGAACCGCGGTCAGGCTTGATGATGCCTTGAGCGGAAGGTTCAGAATCATCGGCTGCCCGGCGGTGGTCTGGCTGCCCACGGCCCGGTTTCCGGCGTGGTCAAATGCCGATACACCAAGTTCATAGGCCCCGGCTGGAAGGTCATCGGAGGGAACCCGCGCCTGGTAGGCGCCATCACCGCCGGTCGTCTTGAGCGGGGAGAACTCCTGCGCAGAGCCGGCCGGCCGAATGCCAATCGTGGCCGCAGCAACGCCGGAATCGGCATCGCTCACTTGGACCGTGACAACCTCCGGGTCTTCCGGATCCCGGGCCGGATCGAATCCGGCTTCCGGCGATGTCGTATCGATCCGGACCACGGCCTGGCCCGGGGTCGGATGGCGTTCACCATCCGGCGCGGGCCTTCCGTCATTCGCGTTCCCCGCAAGATCCTCCGCCCAGTAGCGAACCCGGTTGACCCCTTCGGTGGCCACCGCGAAGGTGGCAAACGGTCCCGGCGACTCGTAGGTCGCGTAGTTGTCTGCGTCGATCACCGTGACCGGTTCACCATCGTCACCGGCAACTGGCTGCATGCCGGAAAGCTGATCGCTGGCCTGGACGGTCAGCGTCACGGGATGATTGACCCAGTCGTTCGGAACACCGCTGATCATGGAAGCGGGCGCGGTGCGATCAACCTGAACCATGGTGTTGCCGGCTTCAACCGAGGCCCGACGGGCTCCCGAAACGGCAACGGCAGAGATCCAGTGGCTGCCCTCCACCAGGCCTCCGATGGAACCGGTCCGCAGGTCGGGGCCGCCGGTGAGAGTCATCTCCGGGGCCAGGCAGACAGTATTCACGCAGGGCCTTGCCGGACCCTGGTCCGAGACAGCCAGGGCGTATCCGGAGATCCCGGAGGGTCCTCCGGCTGCCGCCTTCTCGATTTCCTGCTCAAGGGGCAGCTCATCCCTCGATACCCAGCCAGCCGGTGGCTCCGGGCTGACGTCGCCGGGGGGACGGTTGTCAAAACGGAGAATTGTCTCCGCGGGCTGCCCGAGGTTTGTGGCCCCGTCGACCAGGTAGATGATCATCCGGTAGGCACCAACCTCCGGGACCTCAAACGGTCCGGCGGACTCGATCTCGTTGCCGGCGAAGAAGCCGGCATCTACCTGCTGGCCGGTGTCGAGTTCCTTGAGGACGTAGACAGCTCCGATTACCGGAGCTACCTGGCCGGCCGGGATGTCCCAGCGCAGATCGAAGCCGTTTTCCGGTTGCCAGGTTT
>JBGAOF010000155.1:0-5038 GCA_044221915.1 Solirubrobacterales bacterium | reverse complement strand
GAGGCTCCGGTGGAGGGGCTCCGGGTGGTGCTGGGGATCGTCTCGGACGAGGAGTCCGAAGAGGCCGAGAACCGCGGCAGCAACTATCTGGTGCGGGTTCCCGGGGGCGATCCGTCGAAAGCGGAGGGGGCAGGGATGGGGCTGTCCGGGGATTTCGCGATCACCGGCGAGCCGACCGACATGCATGTCGGCGTGGCGGCCAAGGGAGTTCTGGCTCTGCGACTGACCGTCGCCGGTCGGGCGGCGCATGGGTCGACGCCCTGGCTGGGCGACAATGCGGTTCTCAGGGCGGTGGACATGTTCCGCGGGGTCGAATCACTACCCTTTGCCAGAGAAAGCTCCGAGCTCTTCGACCGCCCTTCAATAAATCTGGGCCGGATTTGGGGTGGAGATGCGCTCAACAAGGTTCCCGACTCTTGCGCGATAGACGTAGACATCCGATACCTGCCACATCAGGACCCGCAAGCGATTCGCCGGCAGATCGCGGAGCTCGGCCCTGCCGCGGTCGAGACGATCATCGAATTGCCTCCGGTGAGTGGCGGGGGAACCGACTCGCCCTGGATCAGGGCCTTGACCACGGCCGCCTCGGATCACCACGGAGGACCGTCGCTGTCGGTTGGCCGGGACGGTGCATCCGATGCGATCTCATTCATTCGGGCGGGGATACCCGCGGTCGAGTTCGGACCCGTCGGGGGTGGACACCACGGTCCCGAAGAATGGGTATCGGTTTCATCCTTGCTTGCCTACCGGAGCGCACTCCGGGGCTTCCTCGGGCTTTGTGCAGGAGGAAGGTGATTTGATGGACGAAGAGCAGCAGGAACCGGAAGAGAGCCAGAGGGCACAGGAGCCGGAGGAAGGACAGCCTGAGCCGCCTCTGGCCGGTGAGGACCGGCCTGCCGAGGAGGAATACGTCGAGCCGCCGACCGAAGAGCTGTTCGCTTTCGAGGCGCGCGTCGAGGAAGGCGATGTGCCGGACTTGGACCCGGTGTTCCGGGCCGCTCTCCTGGAGAGTGCGGAGAGTGCCATCCCGGCGGGTCCGGACACCTCCGAGGTCCCCGTCGAAACTCCCGGCTCCGATACCGGCGAATCCGGTGCCGGGGTTCCGGAGGTCCCAGTGGAAGCTGCCGACGACTCCATCTTGCCGGTCGAGAACGGTTTTCAGGAGGAGGGTCCGGCCACCGGAACCCAGGAATGGGAGCCGCCGACCGACACCGGTATTACCTCCGAGCAGACGGCGATTCTCCAGGCGGCGGCGCGCAGTGAGGCCAGCGAGGCAATTGAATTCTCGCGTCGCACCGGCGAGGTCTGGGATCCGCCCCGGCCGCCGGTGGGCGGAGATTTCCAAGAGCCCGCCAAGCGGCCGCGGTACTGGTGGAGGTTCCTGCTGGCCACCCTGCTGATCGTCGGTTCCTTTGCGACTGCCACCCAGGCATCGGTGATGCACATCGTGAATGACATCGGCAACAAGATCGGCGGAGAAAACAAGATCAAGCTGCCGGGCTGGATGCTCTCCGATGCTGACGGACCGCAGACGATCGCGATCATTGGTTCTGACGTCCGTACGGGTGGCGGGACGATCGAAGGCGACCCCGGGCGTTCTGACACGACAATGCTGGTCCGGCTCGATCCCGACACGAACCAGATAGCGATGCTCTCGATTCCCCGGGATCTTTACGTCGATATCCCCGGCTACGGCTACGACAAGTTCAACGCCGCGTTCAGCTACGGTGGTACCAAGCTGACCCTGCAGACGGTCAAGTCGCTCACCGGCCTGGAAATAAACCATGTGGTCAACGTCGATTTCCAGGGTTTCGCGGATGTGATCGATGCGATCGGCTGCGTCTACGTGGACGTGGACCGCCAGTACTTCAATGACAACGCTGGCCTGTCACCCTCGGAGCAGTACGCGGCGATTGATATCGATGCCGGCTACCAGAAGCTATGCGGTGCCGATGCGCTTGAGTTCGCCCGCTACCGCCACACCGATTCGGATCTGGTCCGTGCGGCGCGCCAGCAGGATCTGATCGGGGAGGTGCGGAACCGCCTGAGCTTCAGCGAGATCTTCAAGCGCCGTGACGAGCTGCTCAAGGCTTTCACTGACAACACATCGACCGATATCAGCAACAGCGACCAGATCTTCCAGCTGCTGGCGCTGCTCTTTGATTCGCGTGGCGCAGCGGTGACGGAGGTTTCCTTTCCTTCCACGTTCACCATGCGGGACGGAATCTCGTACGTGGAAGCGACCCCTGACGAGATCGAAGGGGCGGTCAACAAGTTCCTCGGCTTCGAGGACGAGCCCGGTCCGGTCGGGACTCTGAACCAGGGTGACGGGGCTGCAAACCGGTCCGGCCGAAAGAGCGCGGCCGAAGAAAAGAAAGCGGCGGCCGAGCGCAAGAAGAAGCTGGAGGAATCGACCTCCACCGTCCCGTCAAAGGAAACTGACGGTCTGGTTGATGCCGCTGACTCGGGATTGTCTGAAGCCCAGAATCTGGACGGACAGATCGCCCGCCACGACTTTCCCGTCTATTACCCGAAGCGCCTGCCCGAAGGGGCGGTCTACGAGACCGATCAGAGCCGTGTCTACCACACGCGTGACCCCGACAAGAATGTCTACGGTGCCTTCCGGATGGTGATGTCCGTCCCGATGGACGATGGCACCCATTACTTCGGCCTTCAGGGACTTCGAGGCTGGACCGACCCGCCAATCCTTGAAGCGCCACATGACGAGGTCGAAATGGACGATCGCAAGTTCCAGGTCTACCCTGAGGGCGACCGGATCCGGCTCATATCCTGGACCGAAGGCGACAACGTGTACTGGATCACCAATTCGCTTCTGCTCACCCTCGACAACGAGCAGATGCTCGGCATGGCCCGGTCAACCCGGGCGTTCACCCCGGAAAAGTGAGTGAGATGAATTCTGAAGAAAAGGCGCCGATCGGCGTCGTCGGAGTCGGCTGGGTCGGGTTGGTCACGGCGGCATGTTTCGCCGAGATGGGCCATCAGGTCACCGCTCGCGATGTCCTTCAGGAAAAGGTGGACTCGCTCGGCCGCGGCGAGATCACGATCCATGAACCCGGTCTCGCCGAACTGCTTGAAAAGAACCGGGATCGACTCAGGTTCACCACCGACATGGATGAACTGCTGGGGGCGGCCCGGCTGCTTTTCGTCTGTGTTGATACGCCACCAACCTATTCCGGCGACGCTGACCTTTCAAGGGTCCGGTCGGTTGTGGATGACCTGCAGGCCGACGGCGACCACGTGCTGATCATGAAGAGCACGGTGCCGGCCGGAACCGGCTCCTCGATCCGGCGTGAGCTCCCGGGGCTGGCCTATGTGTCCTGTCCCGAGTTCCTCAAGGAAGGGACCGCCGTCCACGACTTCATGAACCCGGACCGGGTGGTGGTCGGTGCTGCCGTTGAAGATGCGGCTGCGGCGGAAGAGGTTGCCGCGCTCTACCGTCCGCTGGGCGGAGAGATCGTCATGACCGACACCTCTAGCGCCGAGATGATCAAACTCGCCTCGAACGCCTACCTCGCCACCCGGATCTCGTTCATCAACGAAATCGCGAACGTCTGCGAAGAGGTTGGTGCCGACGTCGGAGAAGTCGCCCGTGGCATGGGCCTCGACGAGCGGATCGGGCCGCACTTCCTCCGGCCTGGAATCGGCTTCGGCGGTTCCTGCTTCCCCAAGGACGTGAATGCCCTGAAATTGCTGGCCGGCAATTCCGGCTATCACTTCCAGCTCCTCAACTCGGTAATCGAGGTGAACGAGCTGCAGAAGCGCCGGGTGGTGAGCAAGCTGACCAAGCACCTCGGATCCCTGGTCGGCAAGCGGATCGCCTTGCTGGGGCTTGCCTTCAAGCCGGATACCGATGACATGCGTGAAGCTTCGAGCCTCGTACTTTCCGCCCGGCTCAGGGGCGAGGGTGCGGAAGTTGTTGCGTTTGATCCGGTGGCGATGGACAACGCAAGGAGTCTCCTGCCCGGGGTCGAAATGACAGATACAGCCCAGCAGGCACTCGAGGACTCGGACGCGGCCGTTCTGGTTACGGAATGGTCCGAGTTTCGGGAAATTGACTGGACTGGGGCGGCCGATCGGATGCGGAGGCCATTGCTGATAGACGGACGGAATTTTCTTGATGCCGGCACTCTCCGCTCTGCGGGTTTCCTCTACGAGGGAATCGGCATGTCCGGGGACCGGCGATGAAAGCGGGTAACACGAATTGCAGGCACTTGTACTGGTTGGCGGCAGGGGAACGAGACTCAGGCCACTCACCTATGTGACACCAAAGCCGGTGCTGACTCTTATCGACCGGCCCTTTCTGGCGTACATGACCGAATGGCTGGGAAGCCACGGGGTCGACGAAGTGATTTTGGCCTGCGGGTTCCTGCCGGACGAGCTGAAAGCCGTGCTGGGTGACGGTGAGCCCGGCGGTCCGCATCTTCGCTATCTGGTTGAGGAGGACACGCTCGGCACGGCGGGGGCCATCCGGTATGCGCTCGACTATCTGGATGAGCGGTTTTTTGCCTTGAACGGTGATGTGCTCGCGGACCTTGACCTGACCGCCCTCTGGCAGCAACACGAGGAGAAGGGTGCCAGGGCCACCCTCGGACTGGTCGAGGTGGAGGACTCGAGCAGCTACGGCCTGGTGGACATTGACGAAAACGGCGAGGTTCTCCGTTTCAGCGAAAAGGATGCCAGCCGCACCGGCCCCGGTCTGATCAACGCCGGCACCTATGTTCTGGAAAGGGACGCCATCGCGGAGGTGCCACCGGGCCGCGAGGTTTCGATCGAACGGGAGTTTTTCCCTTCGATCACGGGGAAGGGACTCTTCGCCCGGCAACTGGATGGTTACTGGATGGACTTCGGAACGCCGCAGCGCTACCTGGATGCGAGCTGGGACATTCTGGAAGGACGGATCGAAACGGAGGTCACCCGGAATCGTGGCGGGGTCTATGTCGACCCGACGGCCCGGATTGATCCCAGCGCGGTGATCGGCCCGAGGGCGGTGATCGGCCCGGGGGTGGAAGTGGGCCCC
>JBGAOF010000154.1:0-5053 GCA_044221915.1 Solirubrobacterales bacterium | reverse complement strand
AGGTCACCTTCCTGGAGCCTCAGTCTCTTGATCTCCTCGGGATCGGTGAAGCTCCATCCGACAATCTCGTCGAAACCGGCCTCCCGCATCGAATCCTCGGCCCTACGCTGCAATGCCTGCTGCCGGCTGAGACCACCGGGGCGCCCCGCACCCGCAGGCAGGGTGGCCGGCAGGTTGCGATCAAGGTCGCTGATCCTCGCGACCTCTTCGACCAGGTCGATTTCCCGGGTGATGTCATTGGCACGATCCGGCGGAACATCCACCACGAGGTCCCCGCCGTCGGCCATGACCGCAAACCCGAGCTTCTCCAGAGCTGACTGCTGGTCGGCGATGCCGATCTCCATTCCGAGGATACGTTCCACCCTCCCGGCCCGCAGCCGGATCGGGTCGGATGCGGGAAACGGCGCCGCGACGTCCACGAGGCCGGCCATCGGCTCGGCTCCGCAAACGGCTTCCATCAGAAGCGCCGCGACTGCCTGGGCCCGCAGGGTCAACGCGGGGTGAAGCTGCTTCTCGAAGCGTGCCGAAGCCTCCGAGCGCAGGCCGAGCTCACGTGACATGCGGAGAATGCCCGGGCCGTTCCAGTTTGCGGCTTCCATCAGGACCGTGGTGGTCCTCTCCGATACTTCCGAGACCGAACCGCCCATCATCCCGCCGATTCCGGCCAACCCGTTGCGGTCCGCCACCGCGATCATGGTGTCCGTAAGTTCGTATTCATTGCCGTCAAGCGCCGACACCTTCTCGCCGTTCTCCGCCCGGCGGACCACAAGTTCGCCTTCGGGAACAAGGTCGAGGTCATAGGCGTGCATCGGCTGCCCGGTGAGCCACATCACGTAATTGGTGATGTCAACCACATTGGAAATCGGCCGCAAGCCGGCGGCAACCAGACGGGCTTTCAACCAGAGCGGCGACGGGCCAACCTTGACACCGGTGTAGCCGCGGGCCGTGAACCGGGGGCAGAGCCCCTCATCCTCAACCAGGATCCGCACCCGGTCTGCGACTCGCTCCCGCGGTGTTTCTTCGGACAGCGCCTCGACCGCGTCGGGCCGTGTGAAGAGTCCAGGGCCGACCGGCCCCCCGCTCCATGGCGGCGCGGCGAGTTCCGCATCCGAGATCGCATGGGCTTCCCTTGCTACCCCGTAGATCCCGAAACAGTCGGTGCGATTCGGCGTCACCTCGAGTTCCAGCACAGCTTCGGCAAGGGGCAGGAGCTCCCCGGCCGGGGTCCCTGGTTCAGGGGTTCCTTCGAGCACGAGAATCCCGTCCTGGCCGTCACCGAGCCCGAGCTCCTTCTCGGAACAGATCATCCCTTCCGATTCGACCCCCCGCAGCCTGGCGGCCTTGATCCTGGTCCCTTCCGGCATTACCGCACCGGGCAGGGCCACCACCACTTTCTGACCGGCGGCGACGTTCGGGGCACCACAGACGATTGTGCGTTCCCCGTCACCGGTTTCAACCCGGCAGACGCTGAGCCGGTCGGCATCGGGATGTTCCCCGGTCGAGACGACTTCGCCGATCACGAAACCATCGGCGGTCGGCGGGCCGAGGCTTGTGACCCTCTCGACCTCGGTCCCGGTCATTGCCATCCGTTCAGCGAGATCCCGGGGTTCAAGCCCGGGATCGCAGTATTCGGCCATCCAGCCGTACGGGACTCTCATGCGAATTGCTCCAGCATGCGGGCGTCATTGTCGAAAAAGAGCCTGAGGTCACCAACCCCATGTCGCAGCATGGCAATCCGTTCGATCCCGAAACCGAATGCGAACCCGGTCACGGAATCGGGGTCATAACCGGTGTCCGCGACGAATCCGAATACGTTCGGATCGACCATCCCGGCACCGCCGAGTTCGATCCAGCCGATTCCCTTGCACAGCCGGCAGCGGCCGCCGTCCTCGAGGGTGCCGTCCCCGCCGCAATAAAAGCAGGAGACGTCGAATTCGACCGATGGTTCGGTAAAGGGAAAGAAATGCGGTCGCATGCGGATTTCCCGGTCAGGCCCGAAGATTTCCCGGAGCATCGCCAGCAGCGTGCCCTTGAGGTCGGAAAGGGTGATCCCCTCACCGACCGCGAGTCCTTCGACCTGATGGAACATCGGGCTGTGAGTGGCATCCGAATCGCGCCTGTAGGTCTTGCCCGGAACGATCATGAACAGGGGTGGCGGCGATGCTTCCATTGCCCGGACCTGCATCGGCGAGGTATGCGTCCTCAGCAGGACTTCCTCTACGTGACCTTCAGCCTCGACATAGAACGTGTCCTGGAGCATTCGGGCGGGATGATCCGCGGGATGGTTGAGGGCGGTGAAGTTGTAGTAGTCGTGTTCAACCTCCGGTCCTTCCATCACCTGGTAGCCAAGCCCGATCATCACATCCTCGATCAGGCGTCTGGTTCTGGTGATCGGATGGATGTGACCCACCCCGAAGGCCGGGCTGCCAGGCAGGGAAACATCGATCCGGTCTCCGGAGAGGGACCTTTCAAGCTCCGCGTTCTCAAGGCTTTCAGCCTTGCTGGAAATCTTCGATTCGAGTGCTTTCCTCACCCGGTTGGCGCTGCTCCCGACCGGCCCGCGTTGCTCGGCGGGCAGGTCGGCGATGCCACGCAGAACGCCGGTGAGTTCGGCTTTGCGCCCCAGGTAACGCACCCTGGCTTCTTCCAGCCCAGACAACGAATCCGCCTCTTCGATGGCGGCCAGCGCTTCGGTCTCGATTTCGTCTATTCGATCAATCATTTCTTTTCCGGCTCAGTTTCCAGATTCTCTCTGATCTGATGAATTCCCATTCGGAGCCGAAGCTATTCGTTCGCAGGCAATCGCCGCGGCAGCTGCCACATTGAGTGACTGCGCCCCGTCCGGACGTTGCGGAATGGTCCACCTGATCTCGCATTCCTTCAATACTTCCGCCGAAAGCCCTTCGCGCTCCGAGCCGAGGCAGATGGTCGCCGGACCTGGGATCGGCCCGGGCTGGCCGCCGCCCTGGGGCACCGTGGCGATCCGCGGTGCCGGAGTCTGCTCGATCCCGGCCTTGAGGACCGGCTGGGTGAAGATCGAACCCATGCTTGAGCGCACCGCGATAGCCGAAAACGGGTCGGCGCTGCCGGGACCGAGCACCACGGTTCCGCCGATCAGGACATCCGCTGTGCGAATCATCGTGCCCACGTTGCCGGGATCAGAGATTGCGTCCAGGAAGATGCATTTCTCCGCGGCCAGCAATTCCGGTTCGGCCCAGATCTCGTTCCAGATACCGATCACCCGGGTACCCGAGGCAAGGGTCGCCACTTCATCCAGCAGTTTCGGCTCGACCTCCTCGCCGGGCAGACTGCTTTCCGGGTGGACCAGCAGCGCGACCGGCTCGTGTCCCGCGCCGAGTCCCGCGGTGGCCAGATCCTCCCCTTCCGTCACGAACATCCCCGACTTGCGGCGGTGCTTTTTCATGCCGAGCTTCCGGATCAGTTTGAGCTTTTCGTTTTCCTTGCTGGTGATCATCGGGCGATGGGTTCTTTCGGTTTCTGAAACAAAAAAGGGCGGCTCGCCTGTCGCGAAGCCGCCCGGTGGGATCGAGGTGCCGTCAGCGCACTAGGCTGCGGCGCCCTCCCGGGCGATCTCGACAAATCGGCGGAAATCCTCACGGTCGTTGACCGCGATGTCGGCGAGCATCTTGCGATTGACTTCAACGCCGGCGGCGCTGAGTCCATGCATCAGCTCGGAGTAGCTCATCCCTTCAAGCCTGGCTGCCGCGTTGATGCGGGTGATCCAGAGTCGCCGGAACTCGCGCTTGCGAACACGGCGGTCCCGGTACGCGTAGGCACCGGAGCGCATGACCTGCTCTTTGGCCAGCTTGTAAGAGGAGTTCTTGCGACCGTAGTAGCCCTTGGCCTCTTCAAGTACCTTGCGCCGCTTCTTGCGGGCGTTTACCGAACGCTTGACGCGAGCCATTTATTTGCCCCCCAGAAGCCTGTTCACACGGGGCGCATCTGCCTCGCTGATCGACACCGGCTTGGACATGTTGCGCTTGCGCTTGGGCGACTTCTTCTCCAGGATGTGGCTGGAGTAGGCGTGCCGTCCCTGCAGCTTGCCTTTGGCCGAGCGCTTGAAGCGCTTCTTGGCCCCGGAATGTGTCTTCATCTTCGGCATGAGCCGGAACATTCAATCAAAAATTCCGGCCAACCGGCTTCTGACCCCCCTCCCGGGTAGGCTGGCCCGATGCGGATCGTCCATGTGCTCGGAACCCGGCCCAATTTCGTCAAGATGGCGCCGTTAATTGCCGCTATCGCGCGCCGGTCGCCGGATTGGGAGCAGACGATCGTCCACACCGGTCAGCACTACGACCGGCTGATGAGCGAGATCTTCTTCGAGCAGCTCGGCGTACCGGCCCCCGACTTCATGCTCGAGGTCGGTTCCGGCTCGCATGCCCGGCAGACAGCCCGGGTGATAGAGCGCCTCGAGCCGCTGCTGGTCGAGAACCGGCCCGACCTGGTCGTCGTGCCGGGCGACGTGAACTCGACGGTCGCCGCCGCCCTCACCGCGGTCAAGCTGGAAATTCCCGTCGCCCATCTGGAGGCGGGCCTGCGCTCGTATGACCGCAGCATGCCCGAGGAGATCAACCGGCTCATCACCGACCAGATCGCCGACATCCTCTGGGTGCATTCCGAGGAAGCGCTGCGAAACCTGGAGCTCGAGGGGGTTCCCGCGGAACGGGCCCACTTCGTCGGCAACACGATGATTGACAGTCTGGTCGCTCTCCAGGACCGCTTCCGCCCGCTTGAAGCCTGCCGCCGGTTCGGCCTCGGGCCCGGCTCTTACCTGCTGGTCACCCTCCACCGCCCTGCCCTGGTCGATGGCCCTCTGCTTTTCGAGGCGATTTCCGCCCTCAACCAGGTGTCAACGATGATGCCGGTTCTCTTCCCGGTTCACCCCCGGACCCGGTCCCGCCTGGCCGGCAACGCCGAACTGGCCGGGAACGTTCACCTGGTCGACCCGGCCGGCTATCTCGAGTTCCTCTCCCTGGAGGCCGATGCCGGAGCGGTGCTGACCGACTCCGGCGGGATCCAGGAGGAAACCAGC
>JBGAOF010000153.1:0-5149 GCA_044221915.1 Solirubrobacterales bacterium | reverse complement strand
ACCGACAACAGCATCTTCGATGATGTCCTGCGGCAGATCGATGACATGGGGGTCCTGATTGCGCTGGATGATTTCGGCACCGGCTACTCGTCACTCAGCTACCTGGGGGACTTCCCCCTCGATGCGATCAAGATCGACCGGTCTTTCATCGAGGGACTAGGGCGCGGCGATGCCGGACAATCGGCAGTCGCGGACGCGATCACCCAGATCGGCAGGGCCCTGTCGCTGTACGTGGTGGCGGAAGCGGTCTCAACCAGGAGCCAGCTCAACATGGTGCGTGACCTCGGTTGCGACTTCGCCCAGGGCTTTGTGATTTCCGGTCCGTTGCCTGCCCCGGAAGCCGATGAAATCGTGAACGGGCCGGGCCTAGCCGGGCTGATCGACCGGGACTGACTCGCGCGCGAAGGCGGGACGGGCCAGCGGCAACGCGGCCGGGGGCCGGTAAAGGGCAACCGGCTCGTGCTCCCCGACCACCGCGAGGATCTGGTTCACACCGATATCGCCACGCTCGAAGGCGAGGAAGCTGGCGGTCATGTAGAGCCGCCAGATCCGCTCCCTTTCCTCACCGACCTCGGCGATTGCCGCTTCCTGGCCGGCGGCAAGGTTATCCACCCAGTGGCGAAGGGTAAGGGCGTAATGCTCACGCAGGTTCTCAACGTCGCGGAGTTCCTGGCCGGAGCGCTCCAGGCCAGCGATCACCCTTGCCGCCCGATGCAACAGGCCATCCGGAAAGACATAGTGGGTGATGAACGTGTTCGGTGACTCTTCGTCACTGTGCTGGCGGCAGATCCCGTGGTGGAGTGCGAGCGCCCCCGGGCGCCCGAGACTCGCGGTCTCGGCGAAATAATTGTCGATGTCGGAACCGGTGTGCTCGAACATCCCGATCGAACAGATCTTGTCGAAGGGACCGTCGTTGATCTCCCGGTAGTCCTGGACGCGAATTTCGACCCGGTCGGCGAGCCCCGCCTCGGCCACGCGTTCGCGGGCCAGTTCCGCCTGATTCGGGGAAAGGGTGACCCCGACTACTTCGACGCCGTAATGCCCGGCCGCATGGATCGCCATCGAACCCCAGCCGCAGCCGATGTCAAGGAGCCGTTCGCCGCTCTCAAGTCGGAGCTTCCGGCAGACGACGTCAAGCTTGCGGGTCTGTGCCTCCTCGAGGCTATCTTCCGGCGAGTTGAAATAGGCGCATGAGTAGACCATGGTCGGGCCGAGCACGAGCCGGTAGAAGTCGTTTGAGACATCGTAGTGATGCTGGATCGACTCGCTGTCGCGCCTAAGCGAATGGAGCCTGCCCTTTGGTTTTGCCTCTGATTCCGGCGGTTTCGGGGGTGGAATCCGAATTGCCCCCAGGCTGGCCGCCAGCCTCACGGCGTCGAGCTTGTCCTGGAGGGTGAAGTCGAAGCCGTAGAGTCTCGCGCCCGCCGTCATCACCCTTTCGATGCTGCCATCCAGGAACAGGTCGCCGGAAACGAAGGCCCGGGCGACCCCAAGCTGATCCGGGCGGCCGGCCACATAGCTGAGAGCTCGCTTGCTGCGCAGGACCAGGATGTCGGGGCAGCTCCCCTCCTCACCCGGCCCGATCTCGCTGCCGTCCCAGAACCGGATCGCGGCCGGAAGCGGATGTCCTAACCGGCCTTCGACGCGGGACCAGAGGGAAACAAATCGATCGGCCACTCCACCGGTGCTGTACATGCTCCGAAGATACTCCCGCCGACGCAAAAAGCAAGCCGGCCGCCCGCGGGTGGCCGTTTCGGCTGCCCCTCAGACCTTGGCTCTCTCGGCCGGAGCACGGACTCCATCTGCCCGGATTGCGGTGTGGTCGCGCCACCGGATTTTCCTCCCGCCCGGGCGAAACGGCGAACTGCCAGTTGTCAGCCCCGGTCTCCGTACACCTCGGCCTTGATCAAGGTCACCGAGCGAATCACCGAATCGAGGAATGGTTCGATCTCCGGCCGCAACTCCCCATAGGCCTTTTCACCGGCCGGGGTAATCGCGTAAAAACGCCGGGTCCGTTTGTCCGGATGTTCCCAGCTCCCCTCGATAAGCCCGCGGGACTCGAGGTCACGGAGCAGCGGGTACATCGTGTTCGGATTGACCGAGATCACGCCCTGGGTCAGCTTCTCGATCGCATCAATCAACTGATTGCCGTAGGAAGGCTCGTCGCGGATCAGGTGGAAGATCAGCAGCGGGATCAGATCCCGGCGGCGCATCTCCCCGCCGAAGACGTCCTGTGCCTTGCCGGCCCGCCTGCGCCGTGGCTTCAGCGACCGCATCTTCAAGCGGCTTTGGCGGCTCCGGCATCAGAGCCGAGTCTAGAACCTGGGCCCGCACCACCGGATACTCCGGGTCGCCCTTTACCCTCCTCTGATGGAATCCGGCACCGGGCAACTCTTCGAAAACGAATCCTCCTTCGAAGGCGCGGTCGAAGTTGTTCACCTGATCTGGTCCGCAGAGGACGGCGGGTTCGCGGTGGTCGAAGTCCGGGATGACAGCGGCGAGGAATTCGTAGCCACCGGAACGATCGGTCACCTGAGGCCGGGAGAACGGGCCAAGCTGACCGGCCAGTGGACCGAACATCAGAAGTTCGGCCCTCAGGTCAAGGTTTTCTCGGCGTTGCCGATGGATCCTTCCGACCGGGCGGGCCAGATCGCCTATCTGGGTTCACTTCGCCACATCGGGCCGGTCCGGGCCGAGGCGCTCTGTGAACTCCATGGGCCGGAGGTGCTGGAGAAGATCGCGGCCGACCCCGACGGGATTCTCGGCTCGTTGCCCGGGCTCGGGCCGAAACAGCGCGAAGCGGCGCTGGAAAGCTGGTATGAAACCCGGGCGGTACGTGACCTCCACGTCGAGCTGGCTCCTCAAGGGCTGGCTCACCTGGCGGGCAAGATCCACGCCCGGTTTGGTGACCGCGCAATGCAGACGATCCGCGAGGATCCATACAGCCTGACCGAGATTGACGGGGTCGGGTTTGCCCGGGCCGACACGATTGCAATCGCGGCCGGCTTCCCCCCCGAATCCGACCGTCGTGCCCAGGCTGCGGCCTGGTATCTGCTTTCCGAGGCAGAGCGGCGCGGCCACACCCACCTGCCGGCCCGTCGGCTGACCGACCAGGCCGCAGATCTGCTCGGTTACCGGCCGGATGAACAGGTTCTGCTCTCGGCCCCCGGGCTGATCGCGGAAGAGGAACGGATCTACCGCCGCGTCACTCTGGACCGCGAGTGCTGGCTTGCCGACGACCTGCGTGCCCGGGCTGCACTTGGGCCAGCCCTGGATCACTCGGCTGAACAGCCGGGGACGGGTGATCTCACCGCCGAGCAGTGGCAGGCGGTCCTTGGTGCGTTCAGCTCCCGGCTATCGGTGATCACCGGTGGCCCGGGCGTCGGCAAGACTGTCTGCACCCGGGAAATCGTCCGCGAGGCAAAGACCGCAGGGATCCGGGTCGGTCTTTGCGCTCCGACAGGCCGGGCAGCCCGCCGCCTCTCGGAAGCTACCGGAGCCGAGGCGCAGACGATTCACCGCATGCTCGAATGGCGGCCCGGGTCGGAACCGGCCTACAAGCCAGGCCATCCGCTGCCGGTCGGGCTGCTGATTGTCGACGAAGCTTCGATGATCAACCTCCTGATGGCCGATGTGCTGCTGAACGGTCTCGGCCAGGACACCCACATCGTGCTTGTCGGCGACGCGGATCAGCTCCCTCCCGTCGGGGCGGGCAAGCCCTTTGCCGATCTGATTGATTCGGGGATCGCTCCGGTGACCCGGCTCACCCACATCTTCCGGCAGGCGGCGCGATCGATGATCACCACCGCCGCACACGAGGTGAATGAAGGCAAGGTCCCTCACCTTTCACCCGGTCCGGATCAGGTCCGTGATTTTCACTTCGTCGAACGGGTCACCCCGGACCGGGTCCGGGGGGCCGTCGTCGAGATGGTCGCCGAGCGGGTCCGGGCAGGACTCGGACTCGATCCGGTTCGTGACACACAGGTTCTCGCTCCGGTCTACCGGGGCGAAGCCGGCATTGATGCCCTGAACGTCGAACTTCAACAACGCCTCAACCCCTCCGGCAAACCGGCCGCCAACGACCGTTTCCGCATCGGTGACCGCCTGATCCAGACCCGGAACTCCTACGAGTTCGAGCTGATGAACGGCACGATCTGCTTTCTGGTCGACGATGACCCGGAGGAAGAGATGCTGGTTCTGGAAACCGACGATGGCCAATCGGTTGAGTTGCCGTACGAGGAGTCGGGAGACCTGAAGCTGGCCTACGCGATTTCGGTCCACAAGTCGCAGGGCTGCGAGATCCCCGTCGTGGTCTTTGTCTGCCACCGGTCCCACGCGGGGATGCTCTCCCGTCCCCTCGTGTACACGGCGATCACCAGGGCCCGGAAGATGTGTGTTCTGGTCGGTGACCGAGCTTCGCTGGAAGGCGCGGTTCACCGGGACGAAGGTGGCGGGCGATTTTCCTCGCTGGCCGCGCGTCTGGCCGAAACTCCGGCGACCTGAACACTCCGTCGCCCTCCCGGCCCGCCGCCGGCCGTCCGGGAACCGGGTCAGGAGATCGACTGCAAAGCCTTCACCCTGCGGACGATCGCTTTCCTGGAGCAGTTGAATCGTTGTTTCAGTACTTCCAGGCTGTCTTCCTCGTCGCGACCGACCACGCTCAATTCCTTGCGGATCAAGGCGGAGGGCATGAGCAATGCGGCCGAGAAGGTGTTGGCTTCAACCTCCGGCCGGATTCGCGGGGTGGGTGCCGTTTCGAGGCTCTCGCCGGCCTCCGAGCTGCGGCAGAAGATCATCGGCCCGCGCTGCCGGTGAATCACAAAATGGCCGAGTTCGTGACCGGTTGTGAACCGGCCCCGCTGGGCGCCCCATCGGGGATCGTCAAATTCTTCCTGGTTGATCCAGATTTCACCGGAGCCGGTCAGGAGCAACCCGGAGATGGTCCCGCCTTCATCCTCGCCGGCGAGGACCTCCTTCATCTGTTCGTGACTCACGACACAGACCCGCAACCCGTAGACCTCGCGCGCGATCTCATTGACCGGAACGGGCAGGCTGCGACCGTCCCAAACCCGGGCGGGGACCGACGCCAGAACCGCGTCAACCGCATCCTCGATCCTCGAAGCATCCTCGGGCTCAAGGCTGGTGACCT
>JBGAOF010000152.1:0-5225 GCA_044221915.1 Solirubrobacterales bacterium | reverse complement strand
CATTCACCTTGGCGATGTTGCCCTTCTGCTTGCCTTCGACATCCCCGATCTCCGCTTCCAGCTCACTTACCTTGCTGTCAAGAGTCTGTATCCCTTCGGCGTTCGCGGACACCTGCGAGGAATCCTTGTTCTCGGCTTCCTTCAGCGACTCCTCGGCCTTCTTCTCGGATGCCGCCACGGATTTCTCGTCCTGCTTCTCGGATGCGCCTGCCCGGGCCTGAACCTTCTTCTCGACCGCCCTTGCTGCCGCCGCCGCGGCCGCGACGCGGGCTGCCGAGCTCTTGTTTGATGCCTTGATCTGCTTCTCCAGCGCCGCCTGGGTCTCCTGGTTGGCGTCCTTGGCGTCCTTGGCGATCACGATGCCGACGACGCCGACGATCACCCCGATGATTGCTACGGCAAGCGCTGCCCAGACTTTGCGGTCCATACTTTTTCCTTTCCCCCGGAACTGGATGCCCGGCCGGTCAATTGCTCCTTGATCAGGCCGGGATTCTGCCATCCCGCTCCCTGTCTGGCCCTATGCTCCCCGTATGAGCAAGCGGTCTCTCACAATTGCCTGCGGTCTTCTGGCTGCTGCCTGGATCATGGTCGGGGCAGGACCGGCCAGGGCAGAACTGGCCCGGTTGAAAGCCAACCCCGACCCGGTCCGGGGCGGGCGAATTGTCGACGACCGCGGACGCGAGATCATCCTCCGCGGGGTCAATGTGAACTCGCTGGGCGAATACTGGCAGGGAAGCGCAAAACGCCCGACTTTCCCGCTGCAGGCAGGCGATCCGGGCCGGATCGCCAGGCTTGGGTGGAACCTGGTCCGATTGATCGTCTCCTGGTCAAGGGTCGAACCTCGACCGGGCCAGATCAACCGGCCCTACCTCGAACGGACCGCCCGCTGGATCCGCCGCCTGGAAAAGAAGGGCATCTACACGGTCGTGGATTTCCACCAGGATGCCTGGGGGCCGACCCTTGCCGCACCCCCCGGCGAAATCTGCCCGCCCCCGTCCCAGCCCGGCTTTGGCTGGGACGGAGCCCCCGGCTGGGCAACCTTCGACGACGGCAAGGCCCGCTGCTTCACCGCAAACCGGGAGGTGAATCCGGCCGTTCGGGCAGCCTGGATGAACTTCTTCGCTGACCGCCCGGCTTCAGATGGTGTCGGCATCCAGACCCATTACGTCCGGATGCTACGGCGCGTGGCCCGTTTCTTTGCCAGGGAGAGCGCGGTGGCCGGGATCGACATCATGAACGAGCCGAACGCCTTCGGACCGGCCGAAAACGCAGCCCTTGGTGACTTCTACGGCCGCGCCCTGGCATCGGTAAGGGCCGGCGAAAGAGCCGGCCGCGGCTTTCGCCATCTGGTCCTTTTTGAACCGGGAGTTCTCTGGTCGCTACTGGGCAGTGGGCCGCCCGGGCCTTTCAAGTACGACCCCGGAGTGGTCTATTCACCCCACCTTTACGGGGGCAGCATCGGTGGCGAGGGACCGCCCGTCAAGGCTTCCTTCCAGACCGCGATCACCGAAGCCGCCGCCTTTGGCGGTGCCCCTGTCCTGACCGGCGAATGGGGTGGTGATCCAAACCGGGCCGACAGCAGCGAGGCAGATTACTTCAGCCAGCATCTTGCGCTCCAGGACGAGTTCCGGATCGGTTCGGCACTCTGGAACTGGAAGCAGTCCTGCGGCGACCCGCATGCCGCAACCCACAGCCCGGAGGACCCGCCACCGCTGCCCATCTGGTCGGTTTACCGACTGGATTGCAGCGGCAGCAGGAACCGGGTCCTTGGGCAGCACCGGCGCCTGGTCCGGTCGCTCGGACGGGCCTATGTCCGCAAGGCACCGGGGCGGCTGAGCTCAATCAGCTTCGACCCTTTGACGGGAAAGCTGGCCGCCGCCGGCGAGGGTGCCCGCCGGAACTCGGGCCCGCTGGAGGTCTTCCTTCCGTACCCCGCAGCCCGGCTTGGGCTGAACGGCCTGGACCAGGTGAAAAGCAACCGGCTGGGCAGCGGACTCCTGATTCGCCTGAGGGCCACCGGTACCGCCTGGGGGCTCCGGGCAAAGCCGGGCTGATCGGCCGGGCCGGGGTGGCGGCTTGAGCACCCTTTAGGCTGCCCCGAGTGAGTATCGATCCGAAGCTACCGAGCACTTTCGACCAGGAGATCATCCGCAGCCTGGAGCCGGAGATCCGCAGCGAGCTCTCCAACCCGGAAAGGCTGCGGAAGATCCAGGCCGAGTTCGAGGACGGGTTCCGGGCGATGGAACCGGTCGGGCCAGCGGTCTGCGTTTTCGGCTCGGCCCGGACCAGGCCCGGCGACGCCGAATACGAGCAGGCCCGCCGGGTCGGCGCCGGAATCGCCCGTGAAGGTTACGCGGTGATCACCGGCGGCGGGCCCGGCACGATGGAGGCTGCGAACCGTGGAGCCAAGGACGAACAGGGCCTCTCGGTCGGCCTCAATATCGAACTGCCTCACGAGCAGTCGGCCAATACCTACCTTGATGTCAGCCGGGAATTCCACTATTTCTTCGTCCGCAAGCTGATGTTTGTCCGCTACTCGTGGTCTTTCGTGATTTTCCCCGGCGGGTTCGGCACGCTCGACGAGATGTTCGAGGTCCTGACCCTGATCCAGACCAACAAGGCTCGTCCTCACCCGATCGTCCTCGCCGGAAGTGATTTCTGGGGGGACCTGATCGAGTGGATCTCCGGACGGCTGGCCGCCGAGGGAAGAATCGCCCCCGGAGATCTGGACCTGTTCAAGGTCTGCGATGAAGACGAGGGGATAGTCCGCAACGCCATCCAGGGGCTGCCCAACCTGCCCTACGGCCTCGCCTGAGAAGCAGGGACGACTCCACAACTTGCCCGGCAAATGGTTGTCGAGTTGTAGACTTCCTGTATGGCCTTGCCCACGCCCCTCCCACCCGATCTGGTCGAACTGATCACGGCCCGCTTCAAACTGCTCTCGGAGCCGATGCGAATCCGCATCCTCGACCAGCTGCGCGAGGGAGAACAGAGCGTGGGCGGCCTGGCCGAGATCCTGGAGACCAGCCAGCAGAACGTGTCCAAGCACCTCCAGGCGCTCTACGCGGCTGGCGCGGTCGACCGCCGCAAGTCGGGAAACACCGTCTATTACGAGATCGCCGACGAGAACCTGATGGTGATCTGCGAAGCCGTCTGCGATGGCGTTGAGCAACGGATTTCGGCTTTGAGCGAGATCGTCAGCGGGGTCTAGCGGCAGCCGGTGCCCGACCGGGACCGATCCGGCCCGACGAGATGCCTGCGGGCCCTTTCGCCCGGTGCAATCCCCTAAATCCGGGATCTCTGCTAACCTATTCAGCTATACAGTTGTAGACTTGTAAATCGGAGAAGGAGTTGCTGTGGATTCGAATGCCGGAATGAAGAAAGCCTCACGCTGGCCCATGGAGCGGGTGCTCTTTGCGATGGCAGGAAGTGTCAGCCTGGTCGGTGGATTGCTGGCCCTGCTTGTCTCCCCCTGGTTCGCTCTCCTGCCGGTGTTCGCAGGCTTGAACCAGTGGCTCTTTGTCGCGTTCGGAGCCTGCCCCGCTTCCCTGATCCTCGGCCGCTTCACTTCACTTGAATGCGCCGCGGAGACCGGCCGATGAACAGCTTCGGACCGATCGGGAGACTCGGCCGCTGGACCAGCGACCACTTCCGCACCGTAGCGCTGATCTGGCTGGCGATCGCCCTGGTCTTCGGGTTCTTTGCCCCGCGGGCCGAACACGCGCTCTCCGGGGCCGGATGGGAAGCCACCGGCTCCGAATCGCTCGAAGCCCGGCAGCTGATCGACGAGCAGTTCGGCGGGATGTCCTCCTCCGCCCTGATGGTGGTCGTCCACAGCGAGAACGCCACCTTCGGCAATCCCGCATTCGACGACACCGTGAGCGAGGCCGCCGCGGTGCTTGAAAAGTCGCCCGACGTAAGCAACGTGGTGATGCCGTCGAAGCGGAGCTGGGTTTCGGCCGACGGGCACACCGCTGTTATTCAGGCCGGTGCCGCCGCTGATTCCAACCAGATGGTCCGCGCGGCAGACGAGATGAAGGACGAACTCACGGCGACCGGCAGCGAAGGCACCACCGTGTCGCTGACCGGAGCCTCAGGCATGTGGTCGGACTTCAACCAGGCCAACAAGGAAGCGATGATGAAGTCGGAGCTGATCTCCTGGCCGGTCACGCTGCTGATCCTGGTCCTCGCATTCGGCTCCCTGGTGGCTGCCGGCCTTCCCCTGATGCTGACCATCCTCGGGCTGATGGCCGCGGCCGGATCGCTGTATCTCGGCACGCAGCTCTTTGACATCTCGATCTGGGCGATGAACTTCGCGATGATGTTCGCGCTGGCCCTCGGGATCGACTATGCCTTGTTCATCGTCTACCGCTTCCGGGGGTCCCTGACCTCCAACCCCTCCCCGGGTGACGCGATCGCAGAGACGATGGACACCGCCGGAAAGGCAGTTCTCTTCTCCGGGGTGACCGTGCTCATTTCGCTCAGCGCCGTGCTGCTTGTCCCCAGCCCGGCTTTCCGCTCGATGGCGATCGGCGTGATGCTCGCCGTTGCATTCGTGCTCGCCGCATCACTCACCCTGCTGCCGGCCGTGCTTGGCAAACTGGGCCCGCGAGTCAACCGGCTCAGTTTGCCCTGGGTCCACACCGGCGAGCACCGCTCTCCCCGCTTCGCGGCCTGGGGCGAACGGATCTGGCGGCGGCCGCTGGCCTTCGGCCTGCCGGCGCTGGCGGTCCTTCTGGCCCTGGCGATCCCCGTCTTTTCGCTCGATACCGGCATGCCCTCGATCAAGGTCGTGCCCGCAAGCGACAGTTCCCGGGTCGGCTACGAACAGGTGGCGGAATCCTTTGGGCCCGGGGCCCCCGGAACCCTCCAGGTGCTCTCCGGGCAGGCCCAGTCGGAAGCGGCCCTTCGTGATCTGGAAAGCGACCCCGGGATCGCCCAGGTCATGATCGCCGGCCGGAGCAACGCGGGAACGGTGCTGATCGCCGCCACGCCGGCCATGGACCCTTCGGATCCGCAACTCGGCAGCACGATTGACCGCCTGCGGGGTGAACTCCCGGCCGGCGTGCTGATCGGCGGCGCCGCGGCCGAGACCCATGATCTGGAAAGCGCCCTGGGCGACACGACGGCGCCGGCGATAGCGATCGTGCTCACGCTCGGTTTCCTGCTGTTGCTGGTGGCCCTGCGGGCACCTATCCTCGCCGCGCTGGCGGTCCTGACCAACC
>JBGAOF010000151.1:0-5228 GCA_044221915.1 Solirubrobacterales bacterium | reverse complement strand
CTCGTTGAAATAGACCGGATCCGGCAAGGGCGGTGTGGCGGTCGCCGTGGCCCCGGCCACCCCATGCGGGGTGTTTTTCCAGAGAGTCTCGTAATCGACACCGCGCACGTTCCGGGCCGAAGCAGTGGTCACGATCACCGCCTGGGCGGGCCGCCCGTTGCTGTCACTCGGAACCTCAAGCAGGGCCATCAGGGCCATGAACTCGGCGTCCGGGGGAGTCTGGAAGTTGACGTTTACGAGGTTCTCGCCGCAGGTGAAAAAAGTCTGCAGGTCGATCTCGTTCCAGTGGCTTTCGACCTCGAAGGGGTCGCCTTCCGGCGGCCGCCTCGTCAGGACCCCGCCACCGGTTTCGACATAGGGGGTGATGAGACAGCGGTCGGGAACCTCGATCCGGTAGTCGCCGGACTCGTCGGTCTGCGCTGAAAGGGCGGGAAACTCGCGAATCCGGATGCTGGCCCCGGCGATCGGTGTTTCCATGTGGCGGAACTCGTAGGCCCTTCCGCTCAATTCCACTGTTCCGGTATTCCTGTCCATCCAGGCGCCCCTTAGTGGTCGAGAACCAGCCCGAGAAACTTCTGGGTGCGTTCCTCTTTCGGGTTCCCCAGAACCTGGTCGGGAGCCCCCTGTTCGACGATGTAGCCGCCGTCCATGAAGATCACCCGGTCGGCGACTTCCCTGGCGAAGCCGATCTCGTGGGTGACGCAGATCATCGTCATTCCCGAATCGGCGAGACCCCGCATCACATCGAGGACACCCTTGACCAGTTCCGGGTCGAGCGCCGAAGTGACCTCGTCAAAAAGCATGATTTCCGGATCCATCGCCAGGGCCCGGGCGATCGCGACCCGTTGTTGCTGGCCGCCGGAAAGCCGATCGGGGTACTCGTCCACTTTCTCGACCAGCCCGACCTTGGTCAGCTCTTCGATTGACCGCCGGTCGGCATCATCGCGCTTGCGCCCTCGCACCCTTATCTGGGCGATCGAGACATTGCCCTTCGCGGTCATGTTGGGGAAGAGATTGAAGGACTGGAAGACCATGCCGGTTTCCCGCCGCAGCTCATCCAGGTTCTTCGGCTTGCTGCCGTCGAAAACGACCTCCCCCTTCAATTCGATTGTGCCCCCGGAAGGCGACTCGAGCAGGTTGAGGCAACGCAGCATGGTGCTCTTGCCGGAGCCGCTGGGTCCAAGCACGCAGATGACCTCGCCCTTCTTGATGTCGAGGTCGATGTCGCGCAAGACATCGAGCTTCCCGTAGCTCTTTTTCAGGTTCCGGAGCTTGAGGATCGTCTCGCCTCGGGTGATTTCCCCGGTTGCAGTCTCCTTCGGCTCACTCACGGCATACCCCTCTGGAATTTCTCGTTCTGCTTCTTGATCTGCCAGTCGACCAGCCGGGCCAGGGGAATAGTCACGATCAGGAAGAAGAAGGCCCCAAGCGTGTAGCCCGACGGTATGTAGAACTCGGAGTAGAGATCGCGACCGGCCTGTACTGCCTCAACCAGTCCGATCACGCTGACCAGGGCCGTGTCCTTCATCAGCGCGATGAAATCGTTGAGCAACGGCGGGATGACTTTCCGCACCGCCTGCGGCACGATGATGAACCGCATCGCCTGTCCGTGTGACATGCCGAGCGAGCGAGCGGCCTCCGTCTGGCCACGGGGAACCGCCTCGATCCCGGCCCGGTAAACCTCGGCCATATATGCGCCGTAGGTCAGGGTCAGGGCCATGACGCCATACCAGAAGGGATCCGATTCACCGAGCCACTGGGGGATGCCGATCTCCCTGGGGATAGCCCCCTGGGTCGCCATCGTCGCCAGGCCGCTGGAAAGCAGCAGGATGATCAGCAGTAGCGGGATCCCGCGCAGACAGTCGATGTAAGCGATGACCAGCCCGCGAACCGGAGCCAGCATCTTGCCGGGAAGCTGGCGGAGAACCGCCAGGATCAGCCCCCAAAGCAGGGAGAAGAAACCGCCGACGATCGAAAGCTTGATCGTGACCCAGAAGCCGGCGAGAACCTCGTCGAAGTGGTCCGCCATGAACTGGAAGTTGAAGAAAGTGTCAAAAAAGACGTCCATGGCTGCTTTCAGTCATACCCGACATGGGACCCTGCCGGGAAAAATAAACAGAAAGGGCGCCCCGCGGGGCGCCCTTTCTGTTCGTCAACCGGAACCTACTCTCCTGTGGTCCCGCTGTCGGCTGCTGCGGTGCCGTCGGTGATGCTGGCCGGCGGCGTCGCGTTGAAGTACTTCTTGAACAGCTTCTCGTAGGTGCCGTCCTTGATCAGGTCGGCGAGCGCCCCGTTGACTGCTTCCAGCAGGGCGGTGTTGTCCTTGGCGAAGGCGAACCCGTAGTACTCGGCGGTCGGGATGTTGGTCGCGATCTCGAAACCGGCCTGGCCCTTGGACGCAGCGTCCTCGGCAACCGGAGCATCGACGATTCCGGCTTCAGCCTGGCCGTTCACAACGGCCGCGATGGCGGCAGCGCCGGTCGGGAAGCCCCGGACCTGGCCGGCATCGGTTTCGTCGTTGGCGTAGGCCTCACCGGTGGTGCCGTCCTGGGCTGCGACGGTCTTGCCGGCGAGATCATCGACCGAGGTGATGTCGGACCCCGGAGGTACGAGCAGGGCCTGCTCGGATTCATAGTAAGGATCCGAGAAGCTGACTTGCTGTTCGCGTTCCGGAGTGATCGTGGAAGCCGAAGCGACCATGTCGAACTTGCCCTGGGCAACGTCGGTGAAAATGGTGTCGAAGGCGGTGTCCTGGATCTTGACTTCGAGACCGAGGCGGTCCGCGATGTCGTTTACCAGTTCGATGTCGAATCCGGTGTAGTCGGGTGCCTTGCCCATTTCGAACGGGGCGTAGGGGATGTCGGAGCCAACGGTGAGGGTGCCTTCGGTGATCAGCTCGGACTGGAAGTCGCCGCTACCGCTGCTGCTGTTGTCATCACTGCTGCCACAGCCGGCGACTACTACCATCGCCGCGAGAATCATCAGCGCCGAGAGCAGCGCGATCAAACGGGATTTCTTCATGCCTGTTTCCTCCAGGAAAGGTTTGGATGCTGGACGCGCAACCCGGTCAGTATTTCACGAATCACGGCGAGGTTTTGCGAGCGGAGCTCAAGCGACTACACTTAATGAAGCGCCATCGTCCGGCGGCCATCGATCATGACTCCCTATTACGACCTTCTCGACAAGCCCTGCGGGGGGACTTTCCACGACATCGTCGATTCGATCGGCCACACACCACTGGTCGAACTGAAGACCCTTTCGCCAAAGGAAGAGGTGCGGATCTTCGCCAAGCTCGAATCCGCGAACCCGACCGGATCGGTGAAGGACCGGGTAGCCCGCTCGATGATGGAGAAGGCGGAGTCCGAAGGCGCGATCGGTTCCGGACAGACGATTCTCGAACCGACCTCCGGCAATACCGGCATTTCACTGGCGATGATCTGCCGGCGCAAGGGATACCCGCTCAAGGTGGTCATGCCTGACAACGTGACCGCAGAGCGAAGCCAGCTGCTTGAGATGTACGGCGCCGAGGTGGTCTATTCGGAAGGGGCCAAGGGTTCCAACGGAGCGGTTGAGGTGGCCCTTGAGATGGCTGAAGACTCCCGGTACTTCATGCCCTACCAGTACGGGAACGAAGCCAACCCGAACGCTCACTACAACGGAACGGCGGTCGAGATTCTCGATGAGCTCGAAGATGTCTCCGCTTTTGTGGCGGGCCTCGGCACCGGCGGGACCCTGATGGGCAACGGCCGGCGGCTGAAGGAGGCCAACCCGGACACGCTGATCGTGGCAGCCGAGCCGATGCAGGGGGAGCTCGTTCAGGGGCTCAGGTCGCTGGATGACGGATTCATTCCTCCGATCATTGACATCTCCCTGCTGGACCGGAAAATCATGGTTTCGAACATGGACGCGATTGTCTGGACCCGGAAGCTGCTCGACCAGGAAGGCATCTTCGCCGGGGTTTCGGCCGGTGCGGTCGCCGCGATCGCCGTGCGGATCGCCAGTGAGCTGGAATCCGGAAACGTGGTTTTCCTGGTTCCGGATGGCGGCTGGAAGTACCTCTCCTCCGGCGTCTACACGAAGCCGATCGAGGAACTCGGCGACGTCGACGCGACCAACTGGTGGTAGCGGGCGTGAAAGTCCCACAGGTTCTGCTCGACGAGATGATCGAGCATGCCCGGGCCGATGCCCCGGATGAATGCTGCGGCCTGATCGGTGGGCCGCCCGGGGAGGCCGTCACCCTGCACCGGATGGAGAACACGGCCCACAGCCCGCTCCGGTACGAGATGGATGCGAAGGAGCAGCTCCAGGTCTACAAGCAGATCCTCGAGGCCGGCCACGACGTCAGCGGCATCTACCATTCCCACACCAGGACCGCGGCCTACCCTTCGCAGACCGACATCAACCTCGCCACCGGCTGGCCCGATGCCGTCTACTTCATCGTCTCGCTTGAGAACCCGGATGACCCCGCCGTGCGGGCCTTCAACATCCGCGAGGGCCAGGTCGGGGATGTCGATATTCAGGCGTTCTGAGAGGGCCCCGGAGCCGGTCAAGATCGCCTGGGCCGCTCAGCAAGCCGAGGCCGAATTGATCGCCGACATCCTGCGCCAGGAAGGCATTCCCTGCCTGATCAAGCGCAACAAGGGTTTTGATGTCCCTGACTTCCTGGCCGCCGGGGCCCGGGACATCTTCGTTCCGGCCTCCGCCGCCGAAAAGGCAAGGGAGATCCTCGACGGCCTGAAAGCGGGCGAAGAGGAACTGCCGGGCAGCTGATTACGGCCTGGCGGGCCGGACCCCGCCCGATCCGCAGCTATGCGCCGCCGGCCATGGCGGGCAGGATCATCACGGTGTCGCTGTCACTGACGGCGGTGTCGAGCCCGTCAAGTACCCGCACGTCCTCGTCGTTCAGGTAAATGTTCACGAAGCGGTTCAGTTCACCCTCGCCGGAGAAGAGCTGATCCCGGGTGTCGGGGTAGGCCGCAACCAGCGCGTTCAGCACCTCCCCCACGTTCGAGCCGGCAATTTCGACCGCGGTCTGGTCACCGGTTTGCTTGCGAAGGACAGGGGGGATTTTCACTGACGGCATGCTCGTGATCCTAGTTGATCGGGGCGCCCATCCGGCGCGACCGGCCCGGGTCCGTTCAGGAGCCGACGTGACCTCCGCAGAAGGCTTCGTAGTCCGGGAACTTGCCCATCTCGGACTCCGGCAGAACCGGCGCTTCCGGACCGCA
>JBGAOF010000150.1:0-5241 GCA_044221915.1 Solirubrobacterales bacterium | reverse complement strand
GTGCCCCGCTCATGCAGTGACTCCTCCTCGAAAGGTCAGTGGCTAGCCGTGAATCTACGACTGGCGGAGCATACCCATATCGGCCAGTGAGCGACCCAGCCCGGAGACGATTGCCAGCCGTTTCGCGGGATCATCATCAACTCGGGCGGTGAGCTCGTGGGCACGCCATTCGTAGACCGTGCCGGGAACTTGCTCACGAATCGCCGCCGCCTGTTCGGAATCCAGCTCGATCCCGGTCACGGTCAGCTTGCCACCGCGGAACTGGACCTGCCCGGCCCCGGCCGCCCCCAGGTCAATCCGGGCCTGCTGCAAGGTGAGCAGGTTCTCCGCCTCTTCCGGCAAAGGCCCGAAGCGGTCCGCCAGCTCATCGGTGATCTGGCGCAGCTCTCCGGGCCGCCGAGCCGCGGCGATTCGGCGGTGAACGTCGATTTTTGCGGCTTCGAAAGGTATGTACGCCCCGGGCAGGTAAGCATCAATGCCGATATCGAAGCGCACCGGCTCGGTTTCGATTGTTGCCTCGTCCCTCCCGGAGAGATCGGCCACCGCCTCGTCAATCAGCTGGCAGTACAGCTCGAACCCGACGGCTGCCACATGGCCGGACTGTTCATCGCCGAGCAGGTTGCCCGCCCCTCGGATGTCAAGGTCCCGCATCGCGATGCGAAAACCGGACCCGAGCTCGGTGTGGTCAGCCAGGGTTGCAAGCCTGGTGGAAGCCTCCTCGGTCAACGATTCCTCCGAGGGATAGAGCAGATAGGCGAAAGCGCTTTCGCGAGAGCGCCCGACCCGCCCGCGAATCTGGTAGGCCTGAGCGAGGCCGAGATGGTCGGCCCGGTCGACTATCAGCGTGTTGGCGGCCGGAATGTCGATTCCCGATTCAATGATCGTGGTCGCCACCAGGCAGTCCGCATCCCCGCGCAGGAAATTCAGCATCGCGGCTTCAAGCCGGGTTTCTTCCATTTGCCCGTGAGCCACCTGGATCCGAACTTCCGGCACAAGGGCACGCAGCCGCTCGGCCGCATCTTCGAGGCTCTCGACCCGGTTGTGGAGGAAGAAGACCTGTCCCTTGCGGGAGATTTCGCGATTGATCGCCCGCTGGACCAGCTGCTCGTCCCAGGGCCCGACATAGGTCCGGACGGGGCGGCGGCCCTCGGGCGGCGTTTCGATGACCGAAATATCCCTGAGACCGGACATCGACATCTGGAGGGTCCGCGGGATCGGGGTGGCCGACATCGAGAGCACATCCACCTTCAGTTTCATCTGGCGCAACAGTTCCTTCTGCTTGACACCGAATCGCTGCTCCTCGTCAACCACGATCAGGCCGAGATCCTTCGCCCGCACATCCCGGGAAAGCAGCCGGTGGGTGCCGATCAGCACATCGACGCCACCTCCCTCCCACTCGGCAAGCACCTTTTTCACATCGGCCGGCTTTCTCAGGCGGCTGACCCCGTCAACCCGGAAAGGAAGGTCGGCAAGGCGTTCCCGGAATGTGCCGAGATGCTGCTGGGCGAGAATCGTGGTCGGGGCGAGGATCATCACCTGCTTGCCATCCGAGGCCGCCTTCACCGCAGCCCTGATCGCCACCTCCGTCTTGCCGTAGCCGACGTCGCCACAGACCAGACGGTCCATCGGCCGTTGTGACTCCATGTCGGCCTTGACCGCCTCGATAGCTTCGATCTGGTCGGCGGTCTCCCGGTAGGGGAAGCTGGTCTCAAGCTCGATCTGCCATTCCGAATCGGGACCGAATGCGTGGCCGGTGCGCGTCTTCCGTTCGGCGTACAGATTGACCAGCTCACCGGCGATCTGTGAAGCGGCGTCACGGGCCCGGGCCCGCATGTTCAGCCACTTCCTGCCACCGAGGGCGGAAAGGGTCGGGCTGCCGGCTCCACCCGAGTAGCGGGAGAGCTTGGCGAACTGGTCGGTCGGGACATAGACCCGGTCTTCGCCCTTGTATTCGAGATAGAGGTAATCCCTGGTGATGCCGCCAACCTCACGGGTCTCGAACCCGGCAAAGCGAGCGACCCCGTGGTCCTCGTGGACCACAAAGTCACCGACCCTGAGCTCGGAGAAGGTGAGCCGGCCACGGACCCCTTCCGGGGCCCTTTCCTCTGCCCGCCGCCGGCGGTTGAGCAGCCGCCGGAACGGAAGCACCGCGATCCGGGTCGCCGGCGAAATGAAGCCTTCTGCCAGCCGGACCTCGATCAAGGTCACGCCTGGCTCAACCGGGACCGGACCCTGCGACAGGATCTTCGTCTCGAGCCGGTCGAAGCCATAGCGGGCCCGTTCGGCTTCACCGCGGGAATCGAACGCGACCACGGTCCGGTAGCCGGCATTGACCAGCTTTCTCAGTTCGGCCTCGGCCTCTTTCAGGTTGCGGGCCGGGGTCTCGGCGTTCATCGCCCGGATCGCCCCCTCATCTTCCCCGGGCCGGGTCAGCACCAATGCGGCGCGCGCGGTCAGCGGTGCCGCGACATCCTCGTAAAGGTGGCGGGCATCCTCGGCATGCATCGCCGTGGTGACGTCCTCCCAGTGATCCCGCAGGGCCGGCTCGATCTCCTCCCCGGCGGTGAGAATCACCGCCGCGTCGGCAGGGATCAGATCCAGCGGCGGGCGGAAGTGCTCCAACGGCAGGGCTTCAGTCAGGTCAACATCCGATCCGTTCTCGACGGCCTCGGCGATGGTCATTTCGGCGAGTTCCCGGTGGTCGGCATCAAGCTCCGCAGCGGGGGCCAGCTCGATCAGCTCCGCATCGCCCAGGGAGCGCTGGGTGAAGGTTGAAAACCAGCGCATGGACTCGATCTCGTCGCCGAAGAAATCGACCCTGGTCGCCCTCTCCTCGGTGGCGGAGAAGACATCGATGATCCCGCCGCGGACGGCAAACTGGCCGCGTTCCTGGACCTGGTCAACCCGTTCGTATCCGGCTTCCACCAGCTCGGCCACGATCCCTGCCGGATCACGTTCCTCCCCGCACCGGAGCCGGAAACCGGCCGGACGCAGCGATTCGTCCGGCACTGATTCAGCCAGGGCAATCGCACTGGCGACCACCACCGGGGGGAGCGGCTCTTCCCGCTTGAACGAATCGAGCGCGTCGATCCGAAGGCCTGTGAGATGGGGCGGCGGCGTGACCTGGGAGGAGTAGCCGGTTCCACGCGAGGGGTAGAAGCGGACCGACCGGCCCCCGAGGAAAACCCCGAGGGCGGCGGACATCTCGCGGGCCGAACGATCATCGGGGGTGACGATCAGCGCGGGCCGGTCCTCAAGGCCGAGGTCGTCCCTGAGCAGGGCGGCGATCAGGGCCGGGCGCAGGGTTGCCGACACCTCCGCTTCAACGGCGAGGGGGGCTCCATCCGGTGACCCTTCCCCCCTGCGGACCACGACCCCACGGACCTCCGCCGAGAGCCGGGCGATCTGCTCGTCTTCGAGCAGCAGGTCAATTGTCGAGCCGAGGGACACGGCTGACAATCAAACATGATTGACGGCTGCCGCTGCGGGGACGATCGGATGAGGATGATCGAGCAGGCCCTGCGGGTCAACCGCCTGGTAGACCTCGGCCAGGCGGGTGATTGTCGCCGGGCCATATGCGGTCTCACGACCGGTTCGCCGGGCCATGAAGTTGATGTAGGTACGGCCCCTTCCGAAGTCGGAAAGCACATCGACCGCATGGGCCATCGAGTCCGCCGCCTCGGCAAACCCCACCACGAAGAGCGAGAACTCACCATCAACGCGATCCATCGCCCCGCCGCCGATCGCTGGCCGCGCGAGCGCGCCGCCGAGATGGCGAAGCTCGACCATCATCGCCCCGCAACCCGTGCCGGGCTGGGCGAATGCCGCCGCCAGCTGACTGGCCTGGGGTGGCAACTGGTCGAGCAGGACATGTTCAAAGACATGCGGTGGCTCTTCCGGGTCGATTTCCGGGTCGGAATACTCGGCCATGAAAGCCTCCGGGTCGGTATCGCCGACCGTGTTCAGCATCGGCTCCATGGCATCCAGCGGGCCAAGCAGCCCTGCGAGATCGTCCGCGGCACGTGGCGCGGCAACGACGATCGCGGCCATCGACGGTCCCTCCGGAGGGTGAACGAGGCGAACCGCGCTGGTCACATCGTCGGGGATACCGCGGGTCCATTCGGACCATCCCTCAAGCACCTTCCCGGCAGATTCGATACCCCAGGCGAGAACCCCCGCGGCCATCTGCGGCATGGGGGTCAACTCGATCTCCATCCCGGTGATCACCCCGAAGCCACCGCCTCCGCCGCGCAGCGCCCAGAAAAGGTCCGGATCGGAATTGGCGTCGATCCTCAACGTCATCCCGTCCGGGGTGACCAGCTGAACCGTCCGGATCGCGCTGCAGCCGAGACCGAGGTAGCGGGACATGAACCCGATGCCGCCGCCCATCATGTAGCCGGTGACTCCGACCGATGAAGCGGACCCGAAGGGGGCGGTCAGCCCGTGCCGGTTGGCGGCCTGGATCAGCTGCTGCCACCGGACGGCGCCACCGATACGGGCCACCTTCATGGCCGGGTCGATCTCAACCTTGTCGAAGGCGCTCATGTCGAGCAGGATCCGTTCCGAGGTATCACCAATCGGGGGAATTCCGTGTCCGGTGGAAAACACGACCACTTTGCGGCCGGTTTGCCGGGCTTCAACCAGGACCTCGGCGACCTGTTCGGGGGTTTTCGGCGCCTTTCGGGCTGCCGCGGGCAGGAGTTCTATGAGTTCAGGTTTTGACATGGCTGGCAGAATCACCGAGGTGCCTTGCGCCGGAATTGCCATGAAATGACAGGAACCTTGCGATGACATTCACCCGGATTTCACTCTGTGGCCGCCTTTCGGTGGAATGGGATGACGAGGAACTCGGAGAAAAGCTGCCGGGCCGTCAGGGACGGCTGATCTTCGCCTTCCTTGTCCTGAACCGCAGCCGACCCGTTCGCCGTGATGAGCTGGTCGAGGCGGTCTGGGCGGACGAAGGACTGCCCGACGGCGGCGAGGCGCTGCTTGCGCCACCGCTTTCGCGTCTTCGCAGGGCCCTGGGACCGGGCCGCCTCGAAGGCCGATCCGAGCTCGCCCTTGCGCTGGATGAGAGGACATGGATTGACTGGGAGGTGGCCGCGGAGAACATCGAGTCCGCCCGCAAGGCCGAAAGCGAAGGGCGGTCTCGCGATTGGTTGCGGTCTGCCTGGGAGTCCGCGGAGATCCTCGCAGGGTGTATCTTGCCGGGACTCGAATTGAGGTGGATTGACGAGTACC
>JBGAOF010000014.1:0-18659 GCA_044221915.1 Solirubrobacterales bacterium | reverse complement strand
TCCGCACCGGCCCCCTCGGCCTGAGTGGCCACTTTCCCGCCGAGCGCCGGAAAAACGATCGATGTGAGCAGACCGTTCAAGATTGGCTCGTGGTGAGGGGGGCCGCATCTGACGACGGGGCCGATTCATGATCCGAATCATGATCGCCGCCGATCACCGAAGTTACGTTGCTGACGATCGCGGCACCGACCTGCTCCGAGATGGATGCGTCCGAACTGGAATCTGCCTTGGCGGTGGTCGCGGGCTGCTGTTCAACAGACCTGAACAGCGTCAGGCCACTGAAAAGCGCGACGGTGGCCGCCGCCCCGTATGCGATTCGGCGGCGGATGTTCCGGATCCGGATTGTTCTCGCTTCCCGTTTCGCTTCTGCCAGTTCTTTTGCGGTCAGTTTTTCCATCATGCTCAACAGGTTGGGGGATGGGGTTTGGCTGAATGTTGGGCCAGAGTGAGAATGCTCTGAAAGTGAGGAGCCGGCCCGGGCCGGCTCCTGATCACGACTGTCCCGACCTCAGGGGAGGTGCCGGATTTTCGGGGTGGGCATTCTCCGACTCTTGCGGGCCGGGCTGCGCCTGCCCGTAGCTGTCATCCCCGTATTGGGGTTCATCGTGGTCGTCGTCCCCGGGGTCATCGTCGTCGCTTTCCCAACTGTGCTCGTCAACGATGGGGGGCTGTCCTTCATGCCCTTCCGGTGCCCAGGCCGGGCCGCCACCTGGCGGTGGCCCGCCTTCGGTTCGGCCAAAGGAGGCCAGGTCCGTTTCGCCTGAATCGTCGTTGGCGGCACGGTAGACGAGGATGCCGCTGAAAAACGCAACCACGATGGCCGCGCCGACGGCAACCCTCTGGCCGACCGTTCCCGGCAACGACCGGCGGGTGTTTGCGGTCCCGGCTGCGGCCACCGGTGCGGGGGCTTCTTCCGCGGGATCCGTCGGCTGCTCCCGGGTCGCTTCGTCAGGTCCCGCCTGTTCCATCTGGGCGGGCTGCTCGGGTGCGTCGTCTTGCGGCTGCTCGGCCGCTTCATTTTGCGGCTGCTTGGCCGGCTCGTTTTCTGGCTGGTCAGCTGTTTCGCTGTTTTCTGGTGTTTCGCTCATGGCGGGAGTCTCGGAGCTGCCCTTTTGAGGCAGATGAGAACCGCGTGAGAGTTCTCCAACAAAACTCCGGCACCGGCCGGATCGCGGCTACGATCGCTGGATGCGGATACTCGTGGTCGAGGACGAACGGGCAATCGGGGATTTCATTTCGCGTGGCCTCGAAGCCGAGGGGTACGCGGTGACCTGGGTGGCCGACGGCATTGAAGGGGAGGCGTTGGCCCGGACCGGCCGCTTTGACCTGATCCTGCTCGACATCATGCTTCCGGGAAAGACCGGGCTTGACCTGCTCTCAACCCTGCGGCGGGAGGACGGCTCTACTCCGGTCATCCTTCTTACGGCCAAGGGCGAAGTCCCGGACCGGGTGGAAGGCCTCGATGCCGGAGCCACCGACTACGTGGTGAAGCCATTTGCGTTCGAGGAGCTTCTGGCCCGTATCCGGGCCCACCTCAGGCAGCCGGGGCAGGAAACCGCAACCGAGTTGAAGGTTGGTGCGATCAGCCTCGACCTGCTCAAGCGAACTGTCGAGCGGAACGGAAAGGCAATCAGCCTTTCGGCTCGCGAGTTCGACCTGCTCGCATACCTGATGAGGCATCCCGGCCAGGTCCTGTCCAGGGAGCAACTGTTGAACGGTGTCTGGGGTTACGACTACGACCCAGGCACCAACATTGTCGGGGTCTACATCGCCTATCTGCGAAGGAAGCTCGTTGCGGGCGGAGATTCCGATCCGATCGAGACGTTGCGCTCGGTGGGTTACAGATTGCGGGACCAGTGAAAATCCCACGGCCCGGGTTGCGGGGCAAACTCGCGTTGGCAATCGCCATGGTCCTGCTGCTGGCACTCGGGATCACCTACCTCGCGGTGTACCGCGGGACCGGAGCGGAACTGGAGAGCCGGACCGAATCCGATCTCGAGCGGGAGATGGAGAGGCTCACAACAGCGCTCACACAGTTTGGCCCGGGGAGCCCGCTTGAGTACAGAGCCACGGCTGAAAGGATCGCCGTGGCAGAGAGCTTCGGTCCCAATGCCAGGGTGGTATCGATTTCGATCGCGGGCGGTGGAACCGTCACCAACCAGCCTGGACTGGTCGGCCCTGGCCTGCCGGGACACGGACCCGATGTTCACATGGACGATCGCCCTGGCCCGGGAGGGGACGACGATGACGACGGACATGGGGATGAAGAACGGCGTGAGAACGCCGAACGGATACTTGGAGCCGGGCCGGGGCAGACCACGGTCAAGATCGATGGTGTCGGCAAAGTGAGGCTGCTGACCCGTCAGGTTGACCTGCCGGGCGGCGTGGAAGCCACGGTCCGGGTCGGACAGCCACTCGCGCCGGTCGATGCCGCGCTGGAAGGCTTGAGCGACACACTCCTGATCGTCGGTGCTGCGACCCTGCTTCTGGGTGCGCTGGCTGGCTGGCTGCTTGCGGCCACGGCCACCCGGCCGATGAGGAGGATGGCGGCGGTGGCTGAAGGGGTGGACGGCGGTGATCTTTCGGCCCGGATGCCGGTTGAGGGGACCAGGGACGAGGCCCGACGGCTTGCCGAGTCCTTCAACAGCATGCTCGACCGCCTCGAGCGTGCTTTTGAACGCCAGCGGGTGTTCGTGGCCGATGCCTCCCATGACCTTCGGACTCCGCTCACTGTGGTGCGGGGACAGATTGAGGTGCTGGCAAGGAACCCTGACCCCGGCAGCGCTGAAGTCCAGAGGGTTTCCCATCTGGTTACCCAGGCGATCTCCCGGATGGAGGCAATGGTCGAGGACCTGCTGCTGCTCGCGAGGTCGGAATCGGCGGAGAGCATGCGACTGGAAACCCTGGACCTTGGGCCCCTGCTGCTGGCCGAAGTCGAAGGGCTGTCATTCACCGGTGATCGTGATCTTGTGGTCGGTTCCATCACTGACCGTTCGGTCAGCATCGACCGCGAGCAGATTGCGCGGGCTCTTTCCAACCTGATCTCGAACGCGGTCACGCACACTCACGAGGGTGGCCGGATCGAAGTGTCGGCCCGCGACCAGGGTTCCATGGTGGCCCTGACAGTCGATGACGACGGACCCGGGGTGCCGACCCATGAACGGGACCGCATCTTCGACCGTTTTGCCCGGCTAAGCCAGTCACGAACAAGTACTTCCGGCGGGTCGGGACTCGGCCTTGCGATCGTCAAGGCGATCGCCGAGGCCCATGGCGGGACGGTTAGCTGTTCCGGGTCGCCGTTGGGTGGCGCCCGGTTCGAGATCCTGCTTCCGGTCCGGGAGATTCCGCTCTGACCGTTCAGCCGCTAGGTTGCGGTCATGCGGCGCTCACCCGATCGGTCCCTGAATGTTCAGCCCGCGACGGTGCGGGATTATCGGGAGCTGGCTCGCCGCCGGCTCCCCCGGCAGCTCTTCGACTATGCCGACGGCGGGGCCTACGAGGAGTCGACCATGGCGGCAAACGAGGCCGACCTCGGCAAGGTCCTTCTCCGGCAGCGGGTGATGCGCGACGTATCGGTCCGTGAGCAAGAGGTCGAGGTGCTCGGCCAGCAGCTCTCGATGCCGTTGATTCTCGGGCCGGTCGGCCTGGCCGGGATGTTCGCCCCCCGGGCCGAGGTTCAGGCGGCCCGCGCCGCCGCGAAGGCCGGTGTTCCGTTCACCGAATCGACGGTATCGATCTGCGGGATCGAGGAAGTCGCCGAGTCGGTCCCGGCACCGCCCTGGTTCCAGCTTTATGTGATGCGCGACCGCGGCTACGCCGAGAGCCTCATGGCCAGGGCCGAAGCGGTCGGTTCACCGGTCCTGATGCTGACCATCGACCTGGCCGTGGTCGGTGCCCGGCATCGTGATACCCGCAACGCGATGGTCGGCAACCCCTCGGCCTGGGCCAGGGTACGCCGCGGGCTCGACCTCGTTTCCCATCCGGGCTGGGTCCGCAGGGTCGCGATCGGCGGCAAGCCCCTCACCTTTGGCAACCTGGCCGAGGTTGTGCCTGGGGCGAAGACGCCAGAGGACTTCAAGGATTGGGTCGATGCCCAATTTGATCCCTCGGTGACCTGGGATGACATCGCCTGGGTGAGGGAGAACTGGAAGGGCAAGCTGGTTGTGAAAGGTGTGCTTGATCCGGAAGACGCCCGCAAGGCGGTCGATGCGGGCGTGGACGGGGTCATCGTCTCCAACCACGGCGGCCGGCAGCTCGACGCCGTCCCTTCGACCGCCTCCGCTCTGCCGACCGTCGCCGAGGCGATCGGTGACCGGACCACGGTGCTTGCCGACGGCGGGGTTCGCAATGGTCTCGACATGGTCAAGATGCTCGCGCTCGGTGCCAGGGCGGTGATCATCGGCCGGGCCTGGGCATGGGCGGTTGCCGCGGCAGGCGAAACGGGGGTTGGCGATGTTCTGGAGACCTTCCGCAGCGACGCCGACGTCGCCCTCGCCCTTACCGGCAACACGTCGGTGAGAAAACTGGGCCGCGACTCCCTGGCTTGAGCGGTTGCCGGTCAGTCAGCGATCTTGACGACCAGTTTGCCCTTGTTTTCTCCCTTGAAGAGCATGTTGAGGGCATTCGGCAGGCTTTCGAAGCCTTCGACCACGGTCTGCTCGGACTTGAGCCTGCCTTCACCGACCCACTGGGAAAGCTGGCCGATCGCCTCGCCGAAGCGGGCGTAGTAGTCAAGGATGATGAACCCCTGGAGTTTCACCCGATTGATCAGCAGCTTGTGGAAATTGGTCAGGTCGGGCGGGCGCTCGGTTGCGTTGTACCCGGAAATCAGCCCACAGAGGGCGACCCGCGCGTTCAGGTTGAGGCGGCCGAAGACCTCGTTCATGATCTCGCCGCCGACGTTTTCAAAGTCAACGTCAATCCCGTCCGGGGTAGCGTCCTTCAGTTGCTGTTTCCAGTCGTCAGCCTTGTAATCCACGGCGGCGTCAAAGCCGAGTTCCGACTGGATCCAATCGCATTTCTCCGGCCCGCCGGCGATGCCAACTACCCGCGCCCCTTTCAGTTTCGCCAGCTGGCCCGCAACCGATCCGACCGCCCCCGCGGCGGCCGAAACCACCACGGTCTCGCCCTCCTTCGGCTCACCGATCTCGAGCATCCCGAAGTAGGCGGTGCAGCCGGTCATTCCGAGCATGCCGAGCAGAGAAGCCGGGGGTGCGCTCCGGGCACTGTCGGGCACCACCATCAGCGGGTTCGAATCGCTGACCACTGCAAATTCGGTCCAGCCGGTGAGGCCATTGACCAGAGAACCGACCGGGAAGTTCGCGTTGTTCGAAGCCACCACCTCACCGAGCCCGAGGGCCCGCATCGTTTCACCGATCTGGACCGGCGGCAGGTAGGTCGGTTCCTCGCCGATCCAGGTGCGGTTGGTCGGGTCGATCGAGATCCACTTGACCCGGACCAGTGCCTCGCCCTCACCGATCTCCGGTATCGGGCCGGTCTCCATCCGGAAGGTGTTTTCATCGATCAGCCCCTGGGGCCGCTCGGCCAATGCGAAACGCCGGTTCTCCTCGCTCATGCTGAAGACCTTAGCGCCAACCCGCCCGGGTCCAGACAGGCGGCCTGGAATGTGGTGGCCGGTTGGTCTCCCGGCGTCCGGGCGATTGGCCCTATAGTGAATGGTCGATGGGAGAGGCGAGCGGGAAAACGCGGCGCGAGTTGCTGATCGCCGGGTCAAGGGCTGCGGCCGGCCTGGCGGTTGCGAATGCCCTGGTTCCGGCCGGCCTCCCGGGTGTTTCGGCGGCGGCAGGCCCCGCCCGCGGGACCGGCCGACCTGGTTTCAACCTCGCCTTCAAGTCGCTTCGGGACGAAACCTTCCTGCCCCGGATCGACCTTGAGGGAAAGCTGCCCTCCTGGCTGACCGGGACCCTGCTCCGCAACGGGCCGGCGCTTTTCGAGATCGGCGAGGAAAAGTTCAACCACTGGTTTGACGGATTGGCCATGCTCCACGCCTTCTCGTTCAAAGGGGGCCGCGTCAGCTACCGCAACCGCTTTCTGCGTTCGAGCCAGTACTGGGCCTGGCAGAAGGAAGGCCGGATCAAATACTCCGAGCTGGCCACCGATCCCGTTCCGGACCCTTGTCGCCAGATCTTCTCCGGGGTTGCGACCCTGCCGGTGCTGGGCCGGATCCCGAACGCGAATGTCTCGATCGAGAAACTGGCCGGTGAATTCCGGGCACACACCGAAATCCCGATCCCCGTCCGGTTCAACCCGGACTTTCTGAACACTCTCGGGATCGAAGACGGAGCGGTGATGCAGGGCAGGCTCGGCACCGCCCATCCGCATTTCGACCCGCTGACCAGGGAACGGTTCACCTACGAGGTGGAGCTGGTTCCCCCGAGCGGTCTGCGGATCGTGGTCGAGAAGGGTGCCCGTCGGAGAGAGCTGGCCTTCATTCCCCAGCCGATGCCCGGCTACCTTCATTCCTTTGGCCTGACCAAACGGTTCGTGGTGATTGTTTCGCAGCCTTACAACTTCAACCTGGCGAAGTTCCTCGGCCCGGACCGGGGGCCGATCATCACCAACTTCGAATGGCATCCGGAGCAGCCGACCCGAATAATCCTGGTCGATCGCCAGCGCGGTGGCGTTGTCAGGACGGTGGAAACCGACGCATTTTTCGCCTTCCACCACATCAACGCCTACGAGCGAAACGGCAAGGTGATTATCGACGTCTGCGCCCACAGGGATGCCGGGGTGATCGACGCGCTTTACCTGAAGAAGATCCGCTCTGGCAACCGGGTGCCGCAGGCAAAATACCGGCGCTACGAGGTCAGGCTCTCGAACGGCAAGCTGAGCCAGCGCGATCTCATCGATGCCTACATCGAGCTGCCCCAGAAAAACTACGATCGGGTGAATGGCCGTCCCTATCGTTACGCCTACGGGGTCGGGTTGAGGAAGGGTTCGAGCGGCTTCATTGACCAGCTGGTCAAGGCCGATGTACGAAAAGGTGAATCAACCGTCTGGCGCGAATCTGGTGTGTATCCGGGCGAGCCGGTGTTTGTGCCGAGACCCGGGGCGAAGGCCGAGGATGACGGGGTGATCCTTTCGGTGGTGCTAGACGGGGCAAGAAGACGCTCCGGGCTGCTGGTGCTGGATGCCAGAAACATGGAGGAGATCGCCCGCGCCTCGGTTCCCCACCACATTCCCTTCGGCTTCCACGGGCTCTACGCGAAGCGAAACTGAGCTTCGGCTACCACTGGTGGCCGACGAAAACCGGCTCCGGCCTGAGCTTCACCCCGAAAACCGTTTCCACCCGGTCGGCGATCATGCGGGCGAAGTCGACCAGCTCCGTGGTGGTGCCGCCGCCACGGTTGACGATCGCAAGGGTGTGGTTTCGGGAAATGCCGATCGGCCCGTCACCGTAGCCGGGAACGAAGCCGGCCCTTTCGATCAACCAGGCTGCCGATGTCTTGGCGAGGCCCTCCGGGGCGGGGTAGGAGGGTGGTGCGTCCCCCGGCTCAAGCAGCTGTTCTGACCGGGTCAGGAGATCCGTCATCTCTGCGGCGGAGAGCAGGGGATTGGTGAAAAACGAGCCGGCGCTGACCGAGTCCGGGTCGGCCGGGTCGATCACCATGCTCTTGCTCCGCCTCAGCTCCAGCACGGTTTCCCGGGCGACGGGCAGCGGCACCCGCTCCCCGGTTTCGACCCCGAGAGCCCCCGCCAGCTGGGAATAGGCGACCGGCGTCGATTCAGCCGAAGGCGCGAGTACGAACTCAACCGCCAGCACCAGAAACCGCGAGTTGCCCTTGAAGCGGCTGGTGCGATAGCCGAAACCGCATTGTTCCGGAGCAAGGGCCCCGACCTCTCCCGTCTCCCGGTCAAGGACCAGGACGGAGGCGATGGTCGAAGCGACTTCCTGCCCGTAGGCACCCACATTCTGGACCGGGGTGGCCCCTGCCGTGCCGGGGATCCCCGCCAGGCATTCAATTCCCGCCAGTCCGGAAGTCACACTGCGGTCCACGAGCGCATCCCAGTTTTCGCCCGCGGCGACGGTCAGGGACACCCGGCCGTCGTCAAGTTCGCGTTCTTCGATTCCGGATGTGCGGACCCAGATTGTGGTTCCAGGTACCCCTTGGTCGGCGATCACCACATTCGAACCTCCGGCGAGAATGAAGGTTGGTTCCCGCTCGGCGTCGGCCGCCTTGACCAGCCGGATCAGCTCGGCGGTGTCGGTCACCTTGACCAGCCGCTCGGCCGGACCGCCCAGCTTCAGGGTGGTCAGGGGGGCGAGCTTAACGTTGTCTCCGGCTTCGGCCACGAACCCGATGGTCCCAGAAACCGGTGCGCCGGATCTATTTGACCCGGAAGGCACCTCGCATCAGGGGGTGGATCCGGCAGAAGAAGGTGTAGGTCCCCTTCGGCAGGGTGGCCGGTGTGGACCACTGGGTGTAGCCGACCGTCGGTGGCTGGCCCGGTCCCATCTGGCCCGACTCGAACTGGAACTTGCCGTCCGGAATCGGGTATGAGATGCCGGTTGACTTGTTGCAGGGTGACTTGCATGAAGTCAGCGAATGCCAGACCTCGTTGCCGATGTCCGCATCGGAGAGCTTGAACGTGAACGACTGACCCCGGTTCACCACCGGCGGCCGGCCCAGAGCACCAGGCAGACGGAAATCGGCGCCGTTGTAGACGAAGTCGCTGATCGTGAATGGCCCCCCGCCGATCTGCCCGTCAGGGAGGGTTCCGGGGTCCGGCCCGACCAGTGGCCTTGTGCCACCGTAATCCTCGTTTTCCTTCAGGTGTCCGTGGTTCAGCACACCCCTGGTGTCAACCTTCGTTGAGTAAGGATCCGGGGCGGCGGCTCCCGAGGAAGGTTCGGGCAGGTCCGAATCACGGACCCAGTAGACGATGTTGATCCCCATCGATTCCGGCCACGAGGCGATCTTTGTCTCGTAGGTTGTCTGGAGTTCTAGCTTGTCACCGGCCTTGACCCGGACCCGCCAGTCGTCGTCGGTGCTGTACATCGCCATGTCCCAGGAGATCGGCCCGCGCGGGTCGAAATACTTCGCCTCCGAGTTGAAGAGGTGGACACGGTTGCCGTCATCAACCTTCGGCTGGGTGGCCCGGCAGGCGGCGTCGCGGCGGCGCTCGGCCCGGTCCTTGGTCAATGTCTTCGCAAGCTGCTTCAGGACCTTCTTCTGTTGCCGCTTGAGATTCGCGATCTTCTTTCGGCCTGCCTGCCTGTGCCCCGCCGCGCGCTTTGCGTTCTGGCGGCGCAGTTTCGCGATGCGGGAACCCAGACTGGCTTTTTTCGCCCGGAGTTTCTTCAGGGCTTTTTCGAAGGAGATCCGGTCAGGGCAGGAGGGGCCGGCATAGCCGGCACCTTCACGCCGCAGGTAAAGATTGGTGGAAAGGCCGCCGGTGTGAACGTGACCGGTCGTCGCCAGCAGGACCCCGTCCTGGGGGATCGACTTGACGTTCTTCTGGACCCCGGGTGAGTAGGCATCGGGATCATCTTCCGGATAGGTGAATTCACCGTCCTTGCCGCCGCTGTCCCGCCAGACATCGAAGACCGGGTAGATGCCGCTCTGGACATCCATCCAGATCGGTCGGGCCCGGGTAATTCCGGCCGCCTCCGGTGCCGTTTCGGGAATGAAGTCAACCGTGTACTGGAAGTACAGCTCCATCGGGGCCGGCGTCAAGTTGTGGATCATGTCGTTGAGCAGCCAGGCTTCGTTGGTCCGGTAGCGGTAACCGAAGCCTTCGGGGATCGTGAGGATCGTCTTTTCCTCGCCGGTCGCGTAGAAAAGCTCCCCGGTGGAATTGTTGCTCCAGACTCCATGGTGGAACATCACCTTGCTCGATTTCGGGATGGTCCCGTCGGCGTAGACCAGATCGGGCTTGATCCTGGTGATCCAGCCGTTCACCGATGGTCTGGACGCGCCGGTGATCGGCCGGAAAGCAATCCGGTTCTGACCGGGGGTCACCTGGACCGGGCCGAGCCGGTAGGTGGTGCGCTGGACCCCGTCGGGCAGGGCCTCGGTGTCAACGATCTTGGCTCCGGCCTGCCGGGGGCCGGCCAGCAGCATGAGCGCGGTCGCCAGCAGAAGCCCGGCGAGCGCCAGCAGACGAACTGGCATCACGGCGTTATTCGACCCGATGTTTTCCTTCACAACTCCCCACTTCCCTCGATCGGCAACTCCACCACGTTACCCCAACAACAGGATGTGGACCTTCAGGTTGCGCCTTGGCGGGCCGTCTACCAGGTGTCGACGAAGCGGCGGGTTGCCGGTTCTCTGACCCTTGGCGGCGCCGCAGCCAGGGTGGCGGCGATCACCTGACGGGTTTCCGCCGGATCAATCACATCATCGATCTCGAAGAGCTGGGCGGCGTTCATCGCCCGGGCGTTCTGCTCGGCCATTGCGGTGAGCTCACGGACCCTCTGCTCACGTTCGGCTTCGTCTTCGATTGCTTCGAGGTCGCGGCGCATGGCCAGGCGAACCGCCCCTTCAAGGCCCATCGGACCCAGATGGGCACCAGGCCAGGCCACGGTCAACAATGGCTCATGCAGGCTGCCGCCCACCATCGCCTGGGCACCCAGGCCGTACGCCCGCCGGAGTACCACCGCGATCAGCGGCACGGTCAAGGCTGCCGCGGCAACCAGCAGTCGTGAGGTGTGCCGGACCAGGGCCGTCTGTTCATGGTCAGGGCCGACCATGAAGCCGGGGGTATCGACCAGCGAAATGACCGGCAGGCCAAAGGTCTCGCAGAGCTGGAGGAAACGGGCCGCCTTGTCTGAGGAGTCGCTGGCAATCGTCCCCGCCAGGTGCCGGGAATCATTGGCGATCAAGCCGATCGGCCTGCCTTCTATTCGCCCCAGGGCAGTCACCATCTCGGGAGCAAACCGCTCCCTCAGGAAAACCACCGAACCTTCGTCACAGATGGTCTCGACGACCGGCCGGACATCGAAGGCCCGGCGTTCACGCTCGGGAACTATCTCCCGCAGTGGACTCTGGTCGGTTTGCCCTGCGGGCGGGTCAGACAGCCGCCCCTGGAAGAAGCCCAGCAGTTTCCGGGTGGCTTCCACGGCTTCGGCTTCATCTTCGACGACCAGGTCCAGCACCCCGTTCGGTTCCTGGACTGATGCCGGTCCCACCTCATCGGGCTCGACTTCCCCGAGCCCACCGCCGGCAATCATCGCCGGGCCTCCCATCCCGAGGGAGGAATCCCGGGTCCCGACGATCAGGTCGGCGCAGCCGGCGATCACCGCGTTGCCGGCGAAACAGCGCCCCTTGACCACAGCGATCCGGGGCACCAGTCCGGAGAGGCCCGCCCAGAGAGCGAAGGCGCGAACGTGGAGACCCGAGACAACCGGGAAATCCGTATCGCCCGGACGGCCGCCGCCGCCCTCGGCGAAAAAAACGGTCGGCAGCTTCATCCTTTCGATCAGCTCGAAGAGGCGGTCTTTCTTCAGGTGGCCGATCGCACCCTGGGTCCCGGCCAGCACCGTGTAGTCATAGGTGAGGATCGCGCAACGGGAATCCTCGCCGAACAGGTCCCCGTTGATCCGGCCGGTGCCGGCGATCAGGCCATCGGCGGGGGTGCGCCGGACCAGCTCGTCCGGCTCCAGCCGGCCACGCTGAGCGGCCACAGCGTGGCGGCCGTATTCGACGAAGGTACCCTCGTCGACGAGATCGTCAAGGTTCTCACGGGCGGTGCGCCCTCCCCGCTCGTGCCGGCGGTCGACCGCTTCCGGGCGAGACTCGTCCATGGTGAGCTTCCGGCGGCGCCGGAGTTCGGTCAGTTCGGGTCGCTCTGCCGGGTCGTTTCCCACCCCGCAAAACTCTCACATCGCGTGGCCCGGCGTTCGGCGGCCGGGCGGGACACCCTTGCATCCGGAGTTGACATGCGTCATTATGCAGCCGATGGGAGGGACGCAATCCAGAATTGCCCTTGCGGCAGTGGCTGCCACGTTGGCGTTTGCCGGCCTGGCGGGGACCGCGAATGCGGGGGCTGTAATCCAGTCTGATCCGACTGCCTACACCTTCCTGCCCGGACCATACGAGCAGGATCTCGGGGAGTCGGCAATCTTCGACAATTCGGCCGCCAGCTCCTATCACGACGTGACCGCAAACCGGAAAGGTCCGGACGGCAGGCCGCTCTTCTTCGCATCGATCATCCCCGGGGGCAAGACCGCCACCGTCAAGGGGACCGAATACCTGACGGCGGGGACCTACCCGTTCTTCTGCACACTCCACGGCCAGGGCATGAACGGCGCACTCACGATTGACGGGAGCAAGGGGACGATCGTCGCCCGCCCGGCCGTCAAGGTTGCGGTTGTCGCCGCGAGCCTGAAACAGACCCGGAAGTCCGGGGTCAAGGTCAAGGTCAACGGAATCACAGCCAGCCGGGGAGTAGCGGTGAAGGCCAGCCTCGGCAAGACCACGCTCGGCTCGATCCGGGGCCTCAATCTCAAGGCCGGCCAGTCGAGGACCCTCAATCTGCCGCTGACCGGCGGCGGACGAAAGGCTCTCCAAAAGGTGGAATCAGCCCGGATCGCCCTCAAGGCGACCGTTCCCTTCGGCAAACCGGCGACAGCATCCCGCCGGATCCGGTGAGATCTTGACCCGGCGTTGCCTCAGTTCGGTATTTGTGGCCCTGCTGGCCGGCTTGCTCCTGCCCCAGTTGGCCGCCGCCGAACCTCCATCCAGTTCGGTTACCAGCCTCGGCAACGGCGTCCAGCGAATCACCTACCGGATCGGTCCGCTCACCGTGACCCCCGGGCAGAACCGGATCTCCTTCAGGCCGGTTACCGGGCTCGAGAAGCCCGCGGTGGACGGCTGGATGATCCGGCTCAAGCCGAATCTGGTGAAAGCCGACGGCACCGTGCCGAAATCGAGCCGGGTCATGTTCCACCACGGGGTCTGGCTCAACTACTCGCGCAGCGACGCCACATCGGGTGGCCCGCAACGCTTTTACGCGACCGGCGAAGAAAAGACGATCACCCAGTTTCCCCCGGGCTACGGCTACCAGTACAAGGCTTCTGACGTCTGGGTCCTGAACCACATGATCCACAACCTGACCCCGGATGCGATGACCCTGTATGCGACCTACACGGTTGACTTCATCCCGGCCGATTCACCGGCGGCCGCCGGGATCAGGCCGGTCACGCCGATCTGGATGGATGTCGACAACGGCAGCCTTTATCCGGTCTTTGACATCTGGCGTGGCAGCGGTGGCGAGGACGGCAAGTTCACCTATCCCGACGACGCCGACAATCCCTACCCGAACGGGGTGGCGAAGAACCGCTGGACGGTGGATCGTGACGGCGTGTTGCTGGCGACCGCCGGTCACGTTCATACCGGTGGCCTCTGGACGGACCTCTACCTGCAGCGGCCCGGAGCCCGCTACCAGGGCCCGGACTGCGCCAAACCGGACAACGTCACGGTACGGGGGCTGGCGGGCCTGAAGGGCAAGGCCAGGCAGAAGGCCCGGCGGGCCAATCGCAAGATAACGCGGAAGTACGCGGCCGCCCTCGCCAAATACAGGGCCTGCCTCAAGCGGATGCCGGACGTCACCGGAAACAAGGTTCATCTGTATCGCTCGCGGGCGAAATACTTTGAACCGGCGGGGCCTGTCTCCTGGGACATGGCGATGTACGGGACCCCGGAAAACTGGAAGGTCGAAGTAAAGCGCGGGGATGTCCTCTCGACCACCGCAACCTACGAGACCGAGATCGCTTCCTGGCCGGAATCGATGGGGATCATGGTCGTCTACATGGCTGAGGGAGAGCACGGCAAGAACCCGTACCGCAAGAGAGTTGACTTTGCCGGCCGCCTCAACCACGGTCACTACAACGAGAACAACGACCACGGCGGCGGCTTGCCGCTGGTTGGCCCGGATCCGGCAAAACTTCCGGACGGGATCGCGGCCGATGATTCGAATCCCTTCACGGTCAGCGACTTCATTTACAACGGCGCCGACTTCCGCCTGCCCGGGGCGGCCGGTCGCCCGCCGGTCGTGGAAGAAGGAAAGAGCCTCAGTTTTCAGCTCTCCGGTTCGGACGTGAGCCAGGAGATCTGGCATTCCCTCACTTCCTGCAAATCACCCTGTAACCGGTCCACCGGGATCGCCTACCCGATCGCCGACGGCAAGTTCCAGTTCGAGTCGGGGCAGCTTGGCACCGGTGGGGCCCCCACCGTAAACAGGACCACCTGGAAAACCCCGGCCGGCCTGCCCCGGGGGACCTACACTTTCTTCTGCCGCATCCACCCCCTGATGCGCGGCGCCTTCCGGGTCAAGTAGAAGCCAACCCGGCCTTCCACCTTTCCGGGGAGTTTGCCACCAGCCCGGCTTCAGTTCCTTTCTGGGCCAGGCAGCCGCCACCTCGCTTCCGCCCTTTCTGGGTCAGGTAGCCGTCAACCAGGCCTGCCGTCCTTTCTGGGTGACCTCGGAGGTCCATATGACCATTAAGGTCACCCGGAAACGCCAGCGGGCGGCCTGGAGTCAGCATGCGGCCTGGAGTCAACAGGCGGCCCGGAGTCAGCAGGCGGCCCGGAGTGAACAGGCGGCCAGGAGTCAGCAGGCGGCCCGGAGTCAGCATGCGGCCCGGAGTCAACAGGCGGCCCGGAGTCAACAGGCGGCCCGGACGAGGGCGCGGCACCGGGCGATTTCCTGAATCAGCAGGCGGGCGACCAGCTCGGGCTTTTCTGTCACTTCCTCCCAGGTGAATCTCAGAACCTGGTACCCCATCCGGCGGAGATCGTTCTCGCGGGAGGCATCATCCAGAAATGCAAGGCGTCCGGCGTGACCTTCGTACCCGTCCACTTCCACGATCAAGCCGAGCTGTTCCCACCTGAAATCCGGGAAGTACCGGCCTTTCGGGCGGTTCACGGTTGGCGTCTCGATCCCGAATCTGACGCAGAGTTCAAGAAATAGGGTCTCGAGCAGGCTGCGGGCATCCTTCAGGTCAGGATGCCGGCGGGCGATCAGCTTCCGAAAACTCCTGATCCCCCTGACACCCCTGCCCAGTTCGAGACATGCCCTCAGATCCCGTTCGTTCAGTAACCCAAGCCGATCGGCTTCCCTGAATGCATGCCCGAACCTTTCCTCCGAAAGGTCCCCGGCCAGGTCCAGCAGAACCCAGGCTGGTCGCAGGAGCGGAACCCCCTGCTTGCGGGTGACCTGGTCCGGATTGAAGTTGCGGCTCCGGTGGACGGTCACGGGCCGGGCCTCGGCGACACCGCGGCCGTCGAGCATGAACCCATGGTTTCTTCGGCTGTTTCGGCGCATCACTTCAAGGTTCCCGCGATGCCTGTGAATTCCCCAGACATCGGCCGCGGACCGGCCGGAAAGTACCGCCCCGCCTCCCGCCACCAAGGTTGCCGCCATGCCCGCGGCCAGCCGGCCCTCGACCCGCCGGCCGACCGCGTAGACGGCACGTCCGGCGGGAAGCAGCCGGCCCGACTCGGTCCGGCTGCGAACCATGGTCCCGGTGAGACCCGCGTCGATCAGCTGCGGGTGGGTGACCAGCCCGAACTGGCCGGCGGCAACCGACTGGATCGCAGACTCGACTTCGATCTGGCGTGCCATTCGCCGAGCCTGCCGGGATAAGGCTCAAGTGTGTGCAAGGCCTGCAACGATTCACTGACATTGCGGGGTCCTGCGAGATGACGTGGTCGCCATCCGCGGGCCCCGGCGGCGGTCACACGCCCGTTCTGGGTGACCTCGGAATTCTATTTGACAATCAAGGTCACCCGGAAGATCCAGTGGGACGGCGGTCGGAGGGGGGAGAGCAGGAGACGGCGGGGCCGTGGCCGGCCCGGGGAGATTCCGTCCCGGCCGGGTGGGGGACGTGCCCGGTTTCGAAGCGCTTGATCGCCTCGTACTCGGCGCCGTCCGGGCTCAGGTGTGACTGGTAGAGGGTGATAGCTTCCGCACCGAAGGCGATCGAGGGACTGACCGGCAGGCGCAGGCCGGAAGGGTCGAAGCCGCGCCCGGTGCGGGCGCAGGTCAAATGCGGCCTGAAGGCTCGCGATTCCTTCCAGTCGAGCGTTTCCCGGAGGGTCCGGGCGAGTTGTGACTGCATGGCCTGCAGTTGGTCACGATCATCGTGGATGTCAAGCACCAGGCTGCGGGGTCGGCCCCGTGGCAACCAGGCCGGAGCACCCAGCGACAGGCCGTCGACCGGCCGCGCGACCTCGTTGACCGCAGCCAGGGTCTGCTCGATTTCGAAGTCATCGCACTGGCCGAGGAAAGCGAGAGTGATGTGAGAGTTGCGGGCTGCCACGACCCGCAGGCCTCGTCGGCTGCGGGCCACATGGCGGGCCCAGGCCTCGACCTCGGCGCAGACCTCGACCGGCGGATCGAGCGCCACGAAAACCCGCTCGCCCGGTCTTTTTCGGCTGCCTGGGTTCACAGGGGCCGGACGGGTCAGGCCGGGCCGGTTTCCCAGATGAGCTTGAACCGCTCGAAACCGGAAAGGAACCCGGCCGGTTCGAAGGCCGTGGCCGGGCTCAGCGCGCCGGTTCCATGAACCTCGCCGCGGGCCGCCCGAATCGCACCTTCCGTAACCAGTGCGGCGGTCAGTCCGTAAACATCGGTTCCGGTGATCGTGCCACGGCACTTCTGGCGGGCCGAGGTCACCTCGCAGCCGATCGTGAACCGGGCGGCGGTCCGGGAGTTCTCGTCGGCTCCTTCGGGCAGGGCGGAAATCAGATTCGCGGTCAGTTTCCGGGCGGGTGTCCGCATTGCAAGGCCGAGAGTCCGGTAGGCCACCGGCAAGAGCTTCCGGCCAACCGTGCCCGGGGCAACGGAAGCAACTGTCATCCCGGTTTCGACGGTGCGGACCGGCAGACGGGAAGGGATCATCACATGCTCGGCGCTGGGGAAATGCATCATCTTCTGGATTCCAAGCTCCCCGCCGAAATCGAAATCCGGCCGACCGACCGCCTGGGATGCCGGTCTCAGAGCCCTCTCGCGCCACTCGACATCGCCACCCTTGATCATCCCGAGCGAGGTCCGCACGGTTCCACGGCTCGGCTGGAAAGGGGCGTGGTAGGCGACCCGGACCTTGTCGACTTGTTCGCCGTTCTCCAGACATCCCGCGGTCAGCGAGGCCAGCATGTCACCGGGCACATAGTCGAACCCCATCGCCGGCACCACCGCGGAGCCGTTGGTGGAGGCCTTCGGCCCCCAATGCCCGAAGGCGAGGCGAATGAAGTCCTGTTCGCCCGTGGTGTCGAAGTAATGGGTACCGGTCTCGACCGCAGCGGCAAGGACCGGCTCTCCGTGGAGGGTGAAGGGCCCGGCACAGGCGATCACCGCGCCGCTCCGTGAAAACAGTGTTCGCAGGTCGGCCGCATCGGTGTTCGGGATCGCCTGGATCTCGGGCTCCTGCCCGGCCGGGCCGAGGGTTTCGGCCAGGGCTTCGAGCTTCGCGAGGTTGCGGCCGGCAAGGATGAACGGCACCTCCCGCCGGGCGAGCTCCGCGGCGACGAGGCGGCCGGTGTACCCGGTGGCGCCATAGACAGTTATCGGTCTGGTGTCGGTGCTCATGGCCGGGATTCTCTCACCTCGGCTGCCCCACCTGATGGACGGCGATAGGCTGCGGCGGGTGAGCTACGAGACGATCCTCTACTCGACCGCAGGCCCGGTCGCGACGATCACCCTGAACCGCCCGGACCGGCTGAATACGATCGTGCCGCCGATGCCGGACGAAGTGGAGGCCGCGGTGGGCAAGGCAACCCGCGACCCGGAGGTCAAGGTGATCGTGCTCCGTGGCGCCGGCCGGGCCTTCTGCGCCGGATACGACTTCGGTGGCGGGTTCGAACACTGGGATGACTACCTCACGACCGACGGCAAGTGGGATCCCGGCAAGGACTTCGCCTTGGCGACCGCCCAGGAGATGGCCCCCACCCAGAAGTTCATGAGTGTCTGGAGGACCCCGAAGCCGGTGATCGCCCAGGTCCACGGTTACTGCGTCGGGGGCGGCAGCGATTTCGCGCTTTGCGCGGACCTGGTCGTGGCCAGCGAGGATGCGGTGATCGGGACCCCGTACAGCCGGATGTGGGGTGCCTACCTGTCCGGAATGTGGATCTACCGGCTCGGCCTGGCCCGGACCAAGTACCACGCCCTGACCGGCCGGCCCCTGAGCGGAACCCAGGCAGCGGAAGTCGAACTGATCAACCAGGCGGTTCCCTTCGCGGAGCTCGAAGAGACGGTGGCCGACCTGGCCGGCGACCTGGCATCAATCCCTTCTTCGCAGCTGGCCGCGATGAAACTGGTGGTGAACCAGGCCTACGAGAACATGGGGCTCGCCTCCACCCAGACGATCGGGCCGATCCTTGACGGGCTGATGCGAAACACCCCGGATGCCCTCTCTTTCATCGAGAAGGCGGGCCGCGACGGGGTTCCGGGTGTCGTCCGTGAACGGGACCAACGGTTCGGCGACTACTCGGAGGCCCCGCCCGAACTGCGACCCGACCCGAACCACATCATCGAGCCTTGAGTCCCCGTACCTCGGCCCGGCGCGATCAGGAGGAGACCTACGGGGCCTCGACCCTGGAGCTTTTCTTTGACCTGGTTTTCGTTTTCGCGATCACCCAGGTCTCGCACCTTCTGCTCGCCCATCTCGACTGGACGGGCGTGCTTGAATCGACCAT
>JBGAOF010000149.1:0-5295 GCA_044221915.1 Solirubrobacterales bacterium | reverse complement strand
CGGCCTTCGCGGCGGCGGTGCCGGCGGAGCCGGAGACGATCGCGCCCGCGTGGCCCATCTGCTTGCCGGGGGGCGCGGTGAAGCCCGCGATGTAGCCGATGACGGGCTTCGTCACGTGCTCGGCGATGTACTCCGCGGCCTCCTCCTCGGCCGAGCCGCCGATCTCGCCGGAGAGCACGATGAGCTCGGTCTGGTCGTCGGCCTGGAACAGCTCGAGGATGTCGACGAAGGACGAGCCCGGGACCGGGTCGCCGCCGATCCCGACGATCGACGAGTTGCCGAAGCCGCGCTGGGCGAGCTCGTTGCCGATCTGGTAGGTCAGCGTGCCCGACTTCGAGACCACGCCGATCCGGCCCTGATCGAAGAACTGGGCCGGGATGATCCCGACGTTGGCCTTGCCGGGGGACAGCACGCCAGGGCAGTTCGGCCCGATCAGCCGCACACCCTTCTCGCGCGCCTTCCAGTAGCTGGAAAGCATGTCCATCACCGGGATGCCCTCGGTGATCGCAATCACCGTGTCCACCCCGGAATCGATCGCTTCGTTGATCGAAGCGGCGGCGAACTTCGCCGGGACAAAGATCATCGAGGTGTTCGCGCCGGCCTCCTCGACCGATTCCCTGATCGTGTTGTAGATCGGGGTGCCCTCCACATCCTGCCCACCCTTGCCGGGTGTGACCCCGGCAACCAGATCGGTGCCGTAGGCCTTGTTGCGGAGCCCGTGAAAGCTGCCTTCGCGTCCGGTGAGTCCGGAGACGACCAGCTTCGTGTCGTTGTCAATGATGATGCTCATCGGTCCTCAGTTCCCGGCCAGTTCGACGACCTTCTTGGCGGCGCCGAGCATGGTGGCTTCGTGGTGCAGGTTGTCGAGCCCGGCTTCAGCCAGCAGGGCCAGGCCCTCCTCGGAATTGGTTCCGTCAAGACGGACCACAAGGGGCAGTTCAAGCCCGATCTTGCCGGTCGCCTCGATGATGCCGCGGGCGACCTCGTCACAGCGGGTGATCCCGCCGAAGATGTTGAAGAGGATGGCGGTCACCTCGCTGTTCGAGGTGATCACTTCGAGGGCGTCAATGATCGCTTCGGCCTTTGAGCCGCCGCCGGCGTCGAGAAAGTTGGCCGGCCGGCCACCCGCCTGGGCGACCACATCCAGGGTGGACATACAGAGCCCGGCCCCGTTGCCGAGGATGCCGATGTTGCCGTCCAGCGAAACGTAGGTGAGGCCCTTCTCTTTGGCCATCGCCTCCTGTGGGTCCTGATCGGCGCTCTCGGGAAGATCATCCAATTCCGGATGCCGAAAAAGCGCGTTGCCATCGATCGTGACTTTGGCATCGAGCAGAATCACTTCGCCGTCGGAATTGACGATCAGTGGATTGACTTCGATCAGGGTTGCGTCTTCGGCCCGGGCGACCTCAACCAGCTTGACCAGCAGGGATGCGACCTGCTCCCGTGAATCCTCGGGAATCTCCGCTCGGGCAGCGATTTCTGCGGCTTCGGACTCGCCGAGGCCATTGACCGGGTCCACATGCTGCTTGACCAGCGCGTCGGGATCGGAAGCGGCGATCGCTTCCACATCCATGCCACCCATCCGGGAGAGCATGACCATCAGTTTCTTCGCGGAGCGATCGAGGATCACCGAGGCGTAGAACTCCGCTTCGATCTCGGAGCCGGCTTCGACCCAGAGCTCGTGGACCCTGTAGGGACCTTCGCCGTGGGGCCCGACGATGTCCATGCCGATAATTTCGCCGGCGTATTCATGTGCCTCGGCGCTGTCGGTGGCGATCTTGATGCCACCGGCCTTGCCGCGGCCGCCGATCAGCACCTGGGCCTTTACGGCAACCGGGAAGCCAAGTGATTCGGCCGCGCTTGCCGCAGCCTGGGCAGAGGCAGCGTGAAAGCCTTTCGGCACCGGCAGCCCGTGACGGGCGAACAGTTCTTTACCCTGATATTCGAGGAGATCCATGACCTTTTCGGAGTTCGGAGTTGACTGGCTCCGGAAGGCATAAGGCAACGTCGAAGCCGACGAGGGACTCTATTCGACATAATGCCCTTCCCGCATGCCGCTGCCGTCTCTCAAGAACATCGAGTGGGTCACCACCGATTGCTATGGCACCCTGATCGATTGGGAGAAGGGTATCGCCGAGGCCTGCTCGAAAGAGGCGGCCAAGGACGGCTTCAGCTTCGACAACGAAGCTTTCATGGCGCGCTTTTTCGAGGTCCAGGCGGAGATCATGGCCGGTTCCTACGAGCTTTATGCCGAGGTTCTGCGTCGTGCCGTGATCAAGGTCGCAGGGGAGATCGGCTGGGAAGTGGAACCTTCACGGGCCCAGTTTCTCCCCGACAGCATCGCCTACTGGATGCCTTTCCGCGAGTCGAACGCGGCCATGGACCGCCTTGCGAAGAAGTTCAACGTCGGCATCATCAGCAACATCGATGACAAGATGCTCGGTATCTCCCGTCGCCATCTGCGGACCGAGCTCGATCTGGTCGTCACCGCCCAGCAGGTCCGCAGCTACAAGCCTGACGACACCCACTTCAAGGAATGCGCCCGCCGGATCGGCGGCAAGAAGGGCTGGCTCCACATCGGATCCAGCTATGAAACCGACGTCGCCCCGCTGCTGAAAATGAAAGTCCCGGTGATCTGGGTCAACCGGCACGGCGAGAAGCTGGCCGGCCGCAAGAAGCCTTCGCTGGAAGTCAAAACCTTCCGCGACGCGGTCAAGAAGCTCGGCGCCGGCGGCTGAACCTCCGCGCTCGCCCCGGCCTAACGGATCAGCTTTCCAAGCGGGTTGATCTTCGAGCGACCTAGGACCCGGCCGTCCCGGTCGAGGCCGATCAGGCGGAAACGATCCGGCTGGCCGGTGACCGGAATCATGGTCTCGAAGCCGCTCCGCGGCAGGTTGGCAACCGGACTCAAGGCACCTTCGGATCCGCCGGCCATCACCCGCCAGTTACTTACCCGGGTGTCACCGTTCCAGGAAACCCAGATCAGGCTGTCACTTCCGGACTTCTCGCTCTTCACCGCGATCGAACTGTCCGGCGGGTTTCCGGTCCAGGAGCCGCGGTAGCAGCGGTAGGTCGGCAGTACCGAGGAGTACTCCAGATCGAGCACAACCTGGCCGTCAGGCGTGTACTCGGTACAGAAGCGGCGGGTTCCCCAGCCGACGAAAACATTCCCGTCGGGCAGCAGTTCCGTATTGTCCTGGCTGGGGGTCAGCAGGCCGCTCGGGTGGTAGAAGGCCTTGACCAGACTGGTCGTCTTGCGGGCCGGGTTGATTCGGAAAATCATTCCCTTGGAGGACTTGGCGGTTGCCTTCAGAGGACCCTCGCCGTCGGCGTTGTCAAAAAGCGAGAATGTGCCGTTGGCGTGACGGCGGAAATCATGCTGGTAGGAGAAGCCGGTCCCCCGGCCAAGCCTGAAGTCGGAGCTTCTGCCACCGAGAGTCCACATGACCTTGCCGGTCCGGCGGTTGATCTTGTAGAGCGCCCGGGTGTGGCGCGCGGAAAGCAGGATGTTGCCGTCGGCATCCCATTCGATCGAGTTGAGGTGGAAGTAGTCGAAGGGGCGGGTGATCTTGCGGGGCACCGGCCAGTAGGTGTCACCAACACTGACGTTGCCGAGGGAATGCCATTCCCAGAGCACCTGTCCGGTCCGCAGGTCAATTTCCTGGGCGATGTTGTCCATCACCGGGGTGCGCTTGAGTCCGCCGAACTTGCGGAGGTCCATGAACACGCTGCGGAAGGAATTGACGAAAGCAGTCGTCTGGCTTGCCATCGTGAACTCATGGGGGTCGCTGGTGTACCCGTTGCCGGCCTGGAAGCGCTTGATCTCGCGGTAGCTGGTGTCGGTCATGGTCAGGTAGCTGGTTACCTTCCGGCCCTTCTCTTCCCGCCTCCACCAGGTGAGTACCGGCTTGCCGAGGTAAGACTGCATCCGGAAGTCGGTGGTCCGGTGGCCGGGCCGGTAGTAGACAAGTTCACCGTTGTCGTCGATGATCATCGGGCCGTTGGTTCGCGGCGCGAGAAAGATATGTCCGGATGACCTGCCCGGCCGGCTGATATCGATGTCAATCTTCGGGACCTTGAACGGGAACGACTTGTAGGTGGTCCATTCCGGCGGGGTTTCGCCCCCCGGGGGGACCGGCTTCTCCGGTCGCCAGCCCTGGGGCAGGAGCTCGCCGGTGGTGAAGGAGTAGCTGTGGGAGCCGGGCTTCGTGCCGAAGAAAGTGTTCCTGGGAGAGGTGACGGTCACCCGTTCACGGAAAAAGAAATCCCGTCGGGGGATGAAACTGACTCCCCGGCCATCGGAATGGGCACGAATGCGGCCCCGGTGGATTCCGCTGCGGGAACCCTGCACCTTGATCGGGCCAAGCCGGGCGGGCTTGACCCCACGAAAGGAGATGGTCGTTGTGTTCGAGGCTGTCCTGACCCCGGGGCTGGGGTAGGCGGCGACCATGCCGGCGTGGGCTGACGGCACCAGCGCACAACTCAGAACAACAACAAGCAGGGCGATTCCGTTCCTGACGGGCCGCGGCACAGCTCCCTTTCCCGTGGTGAATAGTGGATCCGGAATCCTAGAACAGCCGGGATCGCGGAAGTTGCGCCCCCGGCCCCGCTGCAGTCGCAGGTACGATTGACTGACCGTGAAAGGGCCGCCCAAAGAAGTTCCGGAAGGGCCCGGCGACGGCCTCTCACGCGCAACCCGGGAATGGGCAAAGAGGGGTGATCCCGCAGGTCGAAAAGCCCGCGGCCAGTTCATGACTCCGCGGCCGGTGGCAAGCAGCCTGCTGGAGAAGGTCCGACTGGAACCTGGCTTGCGGGTCCTGGACCCGGGGGTCGGCACCGGTGAGCTCCTGCGGGAGGCTCTCGACCGGGAGCCAGGACTGGACGCGGTCGGCTGGGATGTCGATGGGAGCGTCCTCGAGGTGGCTCGGGAGTTGGTCCCGGAGGCCGACTTGAGGCGACAGTCCGCCCTGACCGCGGAAGCCGGGGTATTCGATCTGGTGGTCGGCAACCCGCCCTACTTCCAGCTGCGGCCCGACCCGGCAACCCGCAAACGCTTCGCCGCAGTTATTTCCGGCCGGGCCAACATTTTCGCCCTTTTCTTTCAGGTCGCTCTTGAGCAGCTGAGACCCGGTGGCATCCTGGCCTACATCGTCCCTCCTTCGATGAACAGCGGCGCGTACTTCGAAGCCCTGCGGGAGTATCTGATTGGCCGGGGGACAATCCTTGACCTCACCATCCTCAAGGGCACCGGAATCTTCGAGGGAGCGAATACCGCGGTTCAGCTACTAGTCATCC
>JBGAOF010000148.1:0-5316 GCA_044221915.1 Solirubrobacterales bacterium | reverse complement strand
GCCGCGATCACCACGTCCCGACCTGTTTTCAACTGACCATCCGTCTGGACGGTGATCCGGGAGCGGAGATCGTTGCGGACGAGGGTCTGCTGGGTCTCGGCCAGCCCGACCTCCCAGGGGATGCCGGCCGACTGGATCGAAGAGAGCGGTGAAGCGCCGGTGCCCCCGTCATGGCCGGCGATCAGCACATGGTCTGCGTTGGCCTTGGCGACGCCCGCTGCCACCGTGCCGACGCCGACTTCGGCGACCAGCTTGACCGAAACCGAGGCCTCCGGGTTCGCGCAACGCAGGTCGTATATCAGCTGCTTCAGATCCTCGATCGAGTAGATGTCGTGATGCGGGGGCGATGAAATCAGGCTCACGCCGGGAGTTGTGTGCCGAACCGATCCGATGTAACGGTCCACCTTGTGGCCGGGAAGCTGGCCGCCTTCGCCGGGCTTGGCGCCCTGCGCCATCTTGATCTGCAGCTGGTCGGCGTTGGCCAGGTAGTGGAAGGTGACACCGAAGCGCCCCGAGGCGACCTGCTTGATCGCCGACCGTCGGAGGTCGCCGTTGTCGTCCGGACTGAAGCGAACGGGGTCCTCCCCGCCCTCGCCGGTGTTGGACTTCCCGCCGAGACGGTTCATCGCGATCGCCAGGTTCTCGTGGCTCTCGCGCGAAATCGACCCGAGTGACATTGCTCCGGTCGCAAATCGCTTCACGATCTCGCTGGCTGGCTCGACCTCCTCAAGCGGTATCGGGCCCGACTCGGCACTCCCGAGCTTGAACAGGCCTCTCAAGGTCGCCCGTTTCAGTGCGATCTCGTTGACCTGCTCTGCGAATTCGTCGTACTTCTCCTGGGCCGAGCCGCCCTCGCCGCGGACCGCATGCTGGATCAGGGAAACCGTCTCGGGATTCCACTGATGGAACTCGCCGTCACGTCGCCAGGCATAGGTTCCGCCGACTTCCAGAAGGTCGTCTCCGCTGCCGGGGAAGGCCGACGAATGGAGATCCATCGTCTCCTGGGCGAGGATTTCGAGTCCGATCCCGCCGATTCGGGAGGCGGTCCCCGTGAAGTAACGGTCCACCAGTTCCTTTTCGAACCCGACCACCTCGAAAATCTGGGCACCGCAATACGACTGGATGGTTGAGATCCCCATCTTGGAGATCGTTTTCAGAAGGCCCTTGCCGATTGCCTTGACAACATTCCGCTGGCCCTGCTCGGGTGAAGCGATGTCGGGGACCAGGCCATTCATGACCAGGTCGTCGACGCTGTCCAGCATCAGATAGGGATTGATTGCCGAGCAGCCGTAGCCGATCAGGGTCGCCATGTGGTGAACTTCACGCGGCTCACCCGATTCGAGAATCAGGCCGGCCCGCAGACGGGTTCCCGCCCGGACCAGGTGATGGTGCACGGCACCGACCGCCAGCAGGGCAGGGATTGGAACCCGGCGGGGACCGGTACGCCGGTCGGAGAGGATCAGAATGTTGAACCCTTTTCCGATCGCTTCTTCGGCTTCCTCACAGACCGCTTCAAGACGCGATTCGAGCCCGTCGGCGCCTTCGGCCACATCCCAGGTGATGTCGATTGTGTCGGCCCGGAAGATGTCGTGGTTGACGTGGCGGATCGTCTCCAGTTCCTGGTTGAGCAGAATCGGCTGATCGAGGATCAACTGATGCGCATGCTCCTCACCTTCGGAAAGCAGATTCTTTTCGGCCCCCACCCCGGCCGCCAGACTCATGACAATTTCCTCGCGGATCGGATCGATCGGCGGGTTTGTGACCTGGGCAAAAAGCTGCTTGAAATAGTTGAAAAGCGGCGGGCGCTTGTTGGAGAGCACCGCCAGCGAGACATCGTTGCCCATCGAGCCGATCGGTTCGGCTCCGGTCGCGGCCATCGGTGTGATGAGGACCCGGAGGTCTTCCTGCGTGTAACCGAAGGCCTGCTGGCGCCGCGGGGTCCGCTCGACCCCGGTCATCGTCACATAGGCGGTCGGAAGGTCATCGAAGTGAACCGAGGCCCGGTCGAACCATTCGCCGTAGGGCTGACGGGTCGAGATCTCACGCTTTAGTTCCTCGTCCTCGACGATCCGGTTCTGCTCGAGATCAACCAGGAAGAGCTTGCCCGGCTGAAGCCGGCCGAGCCGCTTTATGTTGCCGGGGTCGATGTCAAGCAGGCCGATCTCGGAGCCGAGCACGACCATGCCGTCATTGGTTTCAACCCAGCGACCCGGCCGGAGCCCGTTGCGATCCAGCGTCGCGCCGATTACCCGGCCGTCGGTGAAACAGACGGCCGCCGGGCCATCCCAAGGCTCCATCAGGCACGAGTGGTAGGCGTAGAAACCCTTGAGCTCGTCGCTGAGGTCCTCCCGGTCACGATAAGCCTCGGGGATCATCATCATCGCCGCATGGGGCAGTGAGCGGCCCGCCAGCATCAGCAGTTCGAGCACGTTGTCGAAAGTGGCGGAGTCTGATCCGTCGGGACGGACCACCGGAGTCACCTTCGCGAGATCCTCACCGAAAAGTTCCGAAGCGAGCTGCGACTCGCGGGCCCGCATCCAGTTGATGTTGCCCCGCAGGGTGTTGATCTCGCCGTTGTGGGCGATCAGGCGGAAGGGATGGGCGAGGTCCCAGCTGGGGAATGTGTTGGTGGAGAACCGCGAGTGAACCAGGGCCATGGAGGAGCGGACCTTCTCGTGCTTGAGTTCCGGAAAGAAGCCGGGAACCTGGTAGCTGGTGAGCATGCCCTTGTAGACCATGGTCCGTGAGGAGCAGGAGGCGATATAGAGCTCCTCCCCGGCGTCGATTTCGCAGATCCGGCGGATCACGTACAGCTTGCGCTCAAAGGCGTCCTGGTCGGCTTCCTCGCGGGATCCGGCGCCGATGAAAAGCTGAGCCACATGGGGCCTCACCCGGTCGGCCGTGGTCCCTACGTGACTCGGGTCGACCGGGACATCCCTCCAGCCGAGGACCTTCTGCCCTTCGGCCTCGGCAGTGCTTGAAATCAGCGCCTTGAGTTCGTCCCGCCTGACCTCGTTCTCGCGCGGCAGGAAACACATCGCCACCCCGTACTTGCCGACCGCGGGGAGATCGACCCCCGCCTCCTCCCGGAAATAGAGATCGGGGATCTGGATCAGGATGCCGGCGCCGTCGCCGGTACTGGCGTCCGCCCCGGCCGCCCCGCGGTGTTCAAGATTGGCAAGCGCACTCAGGCCCTTGCTTACGACCTCATGGGAAGGGACGTTGTCGAGGCGGGCCACCATCGCAACGCCGCAGGCATCGTGTTCATTTGTCGAGTCGTAGAGGCCGTCTCGGGTCACGGACGACGGGGCAAATTCGGTCATTTATGCACGCTTGTCGTGCCGCAGCGCGGCGTCGGATTATCAAGGTCGGGTACACGCAGCGGTCGCGACCGCTGGGTGCCGGGTGGGCCAGCCACCAGGGCAGTTTACCGAAGGTCCGGGGTTCCCATCTTCAGGCGGGCCGCCCGCTACCAGGTCTCAATTCTCCCCGGAGGCGCGTCTTTCATAGCTTTCGCGGCGGCCGGGATCGGCATCAAAGAGGACGCGGCCGGCCCCGGTGAGGGCGAAGACCTTCTCCCGCGCGGGCCTCGGCAGCAGCCGCACCGGGGCGTCGAGCAGCTGATTTCGGGCCGGTACCCAGATTTCGCTCCCGCCTTTGGCCATTGCCTTTACCACCGCCGCCGCGACTTCCTCCGGCGCCAGCAGATCCATCAGCGGAATGTCGGGCAGTCCGGCGGCAAGCTCGGTGTTGACCAGCCCGGGCAGAACCCAGGAGATGCCCACGCCGCTGCCCTTCAGTTCGGCGCGGACCGCTTCGGAAAACCCGATCACCGCGGACTTGGTGGCACAGTAGGTCGCACCCCCGGGCATTCCGACCTTGCCGGCCTGGGAAGCGATGTTGATGATCCGCCCCCGGCGTTGCCGCTTCATCAGCCTCATGGCCGCCCGGGTTCCGTTGATCACCCCGAGCAAGTTGACCTCGATCATCACCCGGCTTGCCGCAGGGTCCTCCTCGTCGGCTGGCCCAAGCAGCATCACGCCGGCGTTGTTCACCAGTCCGTCGACGCGACCGAAGCTCTCCCCGATCTCGCCCAGCAATTGCTCGAAGGCCTCCGGATCGGTTACGTCCAGGGGTCTCGCGACCGCACCGCCACCGATCTCGGCTGCGACTTCTCCGGCTCCGGTTTCGTTCAGGTCACCGATTACCACCTTCGCCCCCGCCTCGGCCATAGCTCTCGCGGTGGCCCGTCCGATGCCGCTGGCGCCACCGGTGATCACGACAACTGCTCCCTCAAGGCTGCGTTCCATGCCGTCAAGCTACCCTGTCAGGCCCGTGCCGTTTGCAGATCCGACGATTGCTGTCCTCGTGGGCCTACCCGCCGCGGTCAGCGATCCCGCGGCCGGTGTCGGGCTCCTTACCGCCTTCGTGGCCGGGCTGGTTTCCTTCCTCTCTCCCTGTGTGCTCCCGATCGTCCCCGGTTATCTTTCCGCCGTTTCCGGGGTTTCCGTGAACGAACTCGACCGGACCGACTGGCGGAAGGTGCTGGTCCCCAGCCTGATCTTCTGCGCAAGCTTCTCCACCGTGTTCATCCTCCTGGGGATGGGTGCGACCCGGATCGGGGCGCTGCTCAGCGATCACCGGGATGTGCTCGACAAGGTTGCCGCGGGCCTGATCATCGCCATGGGCCTGTTGTTTGTGGCCTCGTTCTTCGTCACGAAGCTCAACCGCGAATGGCATGTCGATGCCCTGATGCAACGGGCCGGCAAGGGCGGGCCGCTGGTGGCCGGTGCCGCTTTCGCCTTCGCCTGGACACCCTGCATCGGCCCGACCCTCGGGGCGATCCTCTCCGCAGCATCCCTCACCGATTCGGCCGCTCGCGGAGCACTGCTGCTCGCTGTCTATTCAGCCGGGCTCGCGATTCCCTTCCTTCTCACCGCCCTGGCTTTCAACCGGATGACCACCGCCTTCGCCGTCATCAAGAGGCACTACAGCCTGATAATTGCCGTCGGCGGAGTTGTCCTGATCATCATGGGTGTCCTGATCTGGACCGGCGAGCTTTACCGCATAAACATCGAAATCCAGAACTGGATGTCCCGCTCGGGCCTTGACTTCTGGAGCAGCGTCTGAGCGGCTGGCACCCGCCAAACGCCCTCTGCGTGAATCAAAGGGGCCGCTAGTTCCAGCGGGAGGGATCACCGGGCAGGTCGGGGATCTCCGGTGAGCCAGGCTCATCCCGGGTCCCCGGGGTAACCGTCACAAACTCCTCCCCGATTGCCTCGACTTCCTCAAGTTCGTCCCCGTCAATTTCCCGGG
>JBGAOF010000147.1:0-5383 GCA_044221915.1 Solirubrobacterales bacterium | reverse complement strand
GACCGCGATCATCGGTCTGCTCGGCGTGATCCTCGCCGGTTTTCTCTACGAGTCATTCAAGATCGGCCCGGACGCCTCCGGGGTCCTGAATGGCTTCGTCCCGAAGCTCGACGGCACCGACAGCCTCCTGCTTGCCGTCGGAATCATCGGCGCGACAGTGATGCCGCATGTGATCTATCTGCATTCCGCCCTGACCCAGGACCGAATCCAGCCCCGAGATGACAAGGAGCGCCATGCCCTGATCAACTTCCAGAAGCTCGACGTCGGCCTGGCGATGGGAATCGCCGGCTTCATCAACATTTCGATGCTGGCGATCGCGGCCGCAGTACTCGGCGGGACCGGGGTCGACTCAATCGAGGGCGCCTTCAACGGTCTCAAGGAACTGGTCAGCCCGACCGCCGGCCTGGCCTTCGGGCTCGCGCTCCTGGCATCGGGGATTGCCGCATCCAGCGTCGGCACTTTCGCCGGTCAGGTGGTGATGCAGGGGTTCATCGACCGCACCATCCCGCTCTTTCTCAGACGCGCGGTAACCATGGCACCGGCCTTGATCATCCTCGCGATCGGCCTCGACCCGACCCGGGCGCTGGTCATCAGCCAGGTTGTGCTCTCCTTCGGCATCCCCTTTGCCCTGGTGCCGTTGATCATGCTCACGGCCCGCAGAGACGTCATGGGCAAAGGCTTCGAGAACCACCGGGCCACCACGATCGTCGCGTCGTTCTTTGCCGCGGTCATCATCGCCCTCAACCTTTTCCTGCTCTATCTGACCTTCACCGGATCCTGAACGAAGGTGCGGCTAACCCCACTCGCCGGGTGAGTCGCTTCGTTAGGCTGGACCGCTTGACCGATCAACCTGAAATCCCAGTCAGTCCAGCCGATTCCAACCCGGACCAGAACAGCGGCCCCTCCCGGTGGATCGCCCTCTATGTGCTCTGCGCCGGGGTGCTGATGATCGTGCTGGACGCCACCGTGGTGAACGTCGCCCTGCCGGCGATCCAGAAGGACCTGGGGTTTTCCCAGGCCGGTCTCGCCTGGGTGGTGAACGCCTACCTCATCGCCTTCGGGGGCCTGCTCCTGCTTTCAGGCAGGCTCGGCGACCTGATCTCGCGCCGGGATGTATTCCTGACCGGCCTCACGCTCTTCACCGTGGCCTCCCTGCTATGCGGCTTCGCGCAAAGCGACGTGATGCTGGTCGCTTTCCGGTTTCTGGCCGGGGTCGGCGGGGCCCTGACCGCGGCAGTGGTGCTGGGGATGATCGTGACCATGTTCCCCGAGCCCCGGGAACAGGCGAAGGCAATCGGGATCTACGCCTTCGTGGCATCGGCCGGCGGCTCGGTCGGCCTGCTGGCCGGCGGCGTGCTCACCCAGGCGCTTTCCTGGCACTGGATCTTCTTCATCAACATTCCGATCGGCATCGCGACCGGGTACTTCTCGCTGAAGCTGCTGGCCCGGGACAAGGGGCTTGGCTTCGCTCACGGGGCCGACATCCCCGGAGCGGTCCTGATCACCGCATCACTGATGCTGGGTGTTTTCACGATCGTTGAGCCAGCCGCCAAGGAAGGCTGGGGATCACTGACCACCCTGGCCTGCTCGGCCGGATCCTTCCTGCTGCTGGTTGCCTTCATCGTCCGCGAGTCGACCGTCGCCAATCCGCTGGTTCCCCTGCGCATCTTCAGGTCCCGCAACGTGTCGGGAGCGAACGCGATCCAGGCCCTCACCGTGGCCGGGATGTTCGGCCTCTTCTTCCTCGGTGTGCTCTACCTGCAGGAAGTTCTCGGCTATGACGCCCTCGACACCGGTTTCGCCTTCCTGCCTACGACGCTGGTCATGGGCACCCTGTCGGTCAAGTTCTCGGAGCCGCTGATCATGCGCTTCGGGGCCCGCAGCTGCCTGATCGTCGGGCTGATCCTGATCGCGGCCGGCCTCGCCCTGTTCGCGCGGGTGCCGGTCGACGGCAATTACTTCACTGACGTCCTACCGTCCACGCTTCTGCTCGGTTCAGGGGTCGGGGTCTCATTCCCGTCCCTGATGACCCTGGCGATGTCGGGGGCGACCAAGGCCGATGCCGGCCTCGCCTCCGGGCTCGTCAACACGACCGCGCAGGTCGGCGCGGCGATCGGACTCGCCGTCCTGGCCACGATCGCAGCCTCGAAAACCGATGAGCTGCTGGCCGCCGGACATTCGCGGCCCGATGCGCTCGTCGGGGGTTACGAAGTTGCCTTCTGGATCGCTGCGGGACTGGTTGTCCTCGCCCTGGCGCTGGCCGTGATCGTGCTCGAACCAGCCCCCGAGCCGGTCGGCGAGGAAAGCCCGGAAGGCGTCACTGACGAGGTCGCCACCGAAACCGGCACGACTCTCTAGGGGCCGCCTCGATCCGCTCATCTCCGGTTGCGGCCAGGCCGCGCGAGCTGATCAGCGCTGCGAAGTGACCCGCTTGAGGCAGGCCTTGCGCTTCGACTTCTTGCTGATCTTCTTGCACTTCCGGATCTGGGCCTTGCGCTTTCCGGACTTGCCGCCGGCCTTCGCTTCATTCCCGGCCGAGTCGGTCTCGCCGCCGTCAGGATCGGTCGACGGCTCCTCGCCACCACCCGGCTCACCGGTTGACGGGTCATCGGTGACCGGCGAATCCGGATCCCCGGAACCGGGGTCGCCCGGCTCACTGGTGCCCGGGTCGGTGCCGCCCGGGTTCCCCGGTTCGGCATCCCCGGTCGGGTCGTCGGTGAGGTTCTCCGGCGGCGGGTCGGCCAGCCAGTGCTGGTAGACCCGGTTTGCGTTGAGCGCAGTGGGGTAGTAGGCAACCTCGTCGATCGCTCCGTAGAACCAGGGGGCGAGCTCGCCAAAGCCGACATAGAAGGTCGAAACGGAGCTGGGCCGCTTCGTGGATTCGGTCTTGCCGGTCTCGACCCCGTTCACGTAGATCCGGAGATCGACACCGTCCCAGGTGCCGACGACCTGCTGCCAGTGGCCCGGTATCGCCGGGACCGAAGAGGTGACCGTCTCGCCCATGCGGCGATAACGGAAGAAGCTGTCCTTGATGTAGATCTCACCCGCGTCGCCATGGCCAACGATCGACTGGTCGCGGCCGTCAACCGGATAGACCCAGGCTTCCATCGTCGACTGGTACCGCGGTGCCGCGATCCCGTTGACGTAGCCGTAGCCGCCCTTGCCGAAGAAGTTGCGGGCGTGGTCCCCGTCACCGGAGATCCCGACCGGACCGGAGTCCTGATCGTTCTTGTATTCGCCGTTGCGGCCGTTGCCCGAGGAATCGGCCATCGCCGCACCGGAGGCATCGCCGAGCCGGTAGTAGGCGATCGGACCGTCGGTGTTGAACAGATCGCCGAAGGTCTTCACCGTGTAGGTGTGATTGTGGGTGTAGACGTTGCCACCCTCATCGACCGCGGTCACGGTGAACGTATGTGGCCCGAGCGTGTCGGAAAGCGGGTCACCGCTGTTGATCGGGTTTCCGTCCAGCTTCGCGGTGCAGCTTGCGACATCCGAATCGCCCGGGAGGTCATCCGGGTCGGTGCAGGCGAAGTTCGCGTCCGGGGTCTTGGTCGGGGCGTAAAGGCCACCGTTCTTCGGGGCGCCGGGGTCGGTGAACGGGCCTTCGGTGTTGAGGATCGAGTTGCCGGCTTCGACCGAGGGCTGATCCTTGGCCACGCCGATCTTCCAGCGGTCCATGAGCCGGTGCTGGCTGAGTGCGCTGTCGTAGTAGGCGGCCTCGTCCATCTCACCGTGGAACCAGGGGGCCATCTCGCCGTAGCCGACGTAGAAGGTCGCGGTGCCGGAAGGAGCCTTGTTGGCAGTGGTCGAGCTGGCAACCTGGACGCCGTTGACGAAGAGGCGGGTGACGCTGCCGTTCCAGGTTGCGGCGACGTGACTCCAGACCCCGGGCGTAACCGCCGCGTTGGACTGGATCGTGTCCTGGACCTGGCGGAAGGCGAGCTTGCCGTCCTTGATGAACAGCTGGCCGCCGCCACCGTGGCTCATGACCATCATGTCGGCGCCGTCCCGCGGCTTGACCCACGCTTCCATCGTGTAGGCGGTGGTCGGGGCGGTGATCCCGTTCACGTAGCCGTGGCCGTCGCGGGCGGGGAAGAACGCGGCCTTGTTCTCGGCCGGGCTGGCGAGTTCACAGACCCGCGGGGGATGCGGCCGGCGTTCACAGGCGGTGGCTCCGTCACGCCTGAGGGCGATCCCGTTCTGGTAGATCCCGTCATGGTGGTTGCCGGAGCTGTCAACCATCGTGTCCGAACCGAGCGCTTCGTTGAAGCGGTAATAGGCCAGCGGGTGGCTCTCTGCCACAAACCCGCCGTAGTCGGGCGGGTCGACCACATAGGCGATCGACTTGCTGGAGCTGTTTCCGGCCCGGTCGGTGGCCGAGAGGGTGAACTTGTGCGCGCCCAGATCCTCGCTGTTGATCGGGGTCGAGCCGCAGGTGGCGATGCCCGAGGCGACGGGCGGCGGGCCGCCGGAAAGCGGGTCGGTGCAGTCGGTGTCGGCGGCCGGGACCTGGTGGAGCAGGTAGCGCCCCTTGGATAGCGGCTGGTTGATGGTCAGAGCTGGCGGGGTCGTGTCGACCATCCAGGAGTAAGTGAGGACGGTCGGGTCCTCGTTGCCGGCGTTGTCGGCCACCTTGACCTGGAGGGTGTGGTTGCCTTCGGGCGTGTCGAATGTCTTGTCGTTGGGGCAGTCCTCCCAGCCGGCACCGTCGAGATTGCACTTGAAGGCAAGGCCCGACGAGGGCTCGGGGTCATCGGCGGTCCAGTCGAAAGTCGGGGTGACGTCATTGGAATACTGCGGTGGCGTCAATGTCAGTTGGGGGTTCGACGGCGGACGGGTGTCCACAAAGAACTGATGGTCGATCTTGGGCGATGGCGCGTCTTCGCCGTAGTGGATGACGTTCAGCTTCCATTTGCCGTCGGCCAGTTTCGGGGCCGTGTACGAATACGGCTCGCTGTAGGCGGTGAGGTCGTCGATCGGGGGGCTCGGTGTCGCGACCACGGTTTCGGGCAAATGTGTTGCACAGACATCGGCGCACCAATGGTTGGTGCCGACCTTGTACAGGCTGATCGTCACGTCGGTGTAGCCGGCGCTGAACCAGGGACCGGCGTAGGGGATGCAGAGCACCTCGGCCGTGCCGGGAATGCAGCCTGTACGCCAATAAAAGCCAGCGTAAAAGTTGATTTCGGCATCACCCTTGACCAGAGGTGTGTTGTCGTTTGTGTAGGCCCCGGGTGAGTCAACATCCATCCAGGCGTCGGCCGCGGGGGTCAGGGCGAGGGCACCGATGCAGGCGATCAGCAAGGCAAGGATCGAGCGGCGGATCCGTCGCGAATCTGCAGCTCGGTCCGCATTGGCCGAATAACCGTTTGACCCCTCTTGA
>JBGAOF010000146.1:0-5497 GCA_044221915.1 Solirubrobacterales bacterium | reverse complement strand
GGTCAACTATGGCCTCCTGATGCGGGGCCGCCTGGCGGCCAACGGCGAGCTGAGGATCGAGATCGGCGTCCTGCCGTTCGATTCATCAATCACTGAGTTCACCCTGGGTATACCGGGGACTCCGCTGGAAGTCGAAGACACCATCTCCGGTCATGGAACGAAGACCGTCAAGGGCCTGGACCCGGACTACCTGCGGGCCCGGTGCTCAAAGGGAACCTGGCTGGCAACCGGATCGTTCGTCCTCGGAACGCGGAGCTTCCCGGGCGTCTCGCCGCTGAGCGAGGACAGTGTGGTGGACTCGAACCCGTTTTCGCTGCCCTGTCATGGTCTGGCTGGCAAACCGAAGCTCAAGATGCCCCGGGTGGAGGGTGCCCGGCGGTTGCGAACCGGGAGCCATTCCACATTCAGGGTTTCGGTTTCCAACACCGGCACCGCCACCGCCCGGTCGGTTCGGCTTGAGGCGACCGGTCCCGCATCCGGACATCTGAAGGTAGGTTCTCTCGCGCCGGGTGAAAAGCGAACCGTAAAGATCGCGGTCACGGCATCGAAACAGAAGCAGACCGGCCAGTTGAGATTCCGGTTGAGCGGGAAGAAAACCGGGTCCGCGGGGGCATCGAGAAGGCTGGTGGTGGGTTGAAGGTCTGGATGGGCAAAACCAAAGGAGACAGAAGGGTCATGAGCGGAATCAAATTTGCGGTGCCGGCGGTGCTGGTGGGACTCCTGGCTCTTGCCGGTACGGCCTCGGCAGCGAATGAGACGATCACCCTTGAAACCTCGCTTACCCCCCGGAGTGGCAGCCTGTTCCGGGAAATGAGGGTCCCGGTGAACTCAACGGTGAGGGTGCAGGTTCAAGCGCCACCGAGCTCGCCGAAGATCCTGCCGCTCAAGCGGGCGACCCTGACCTTCTCCCGGGACATGACCTACAACCCGAACAATCAGCGGACCCCGATCTGCCCGGACAGCCGGCTGAGCTCCCAGTCCAACCTTGCGGCCGGTGTGGCAGCGGTGGTCGACCTTTGCCCGAGGTCGGTGATAGGTACGGGAACCGCAAACATCTTTCTGGCCAAGGTCAACCATCCGAACGCCTTGATCGATGACCCCCAGCTGGTGATCTTCAACGCCGGCCGTGATTCGAATGGCAACGCCCAGATGAAGATCTACGGATATTCGGAAGCAACCCACTCCGGAGTCCTGATGGAGGGCTCGCTTGCCCCCAATGGCGTGCAGGATGTCTTCGTGCCGGTGCTCAGCAACGACTCTGCCGTTAGTAACTTTGTCCTCAATATCCCGGGCAACGGAATCCGCACCGCCGACCCCGCCGCACCGGGCGGAATGAGGACCGTAAGGGGACTTGACCCTGAATATGTTCGAGCCAGGTGCTCGGGCGGTCACTGGACAACCAGAGGGCAGTTCACCCTCGGTGAGCGCACCTACCCGGCGGGAATAAGCATCGGCCCCGATTCCATTGTTTCGTCCGCGCCGTTTACCGATCATTGCCAGGGGCTGGCGGGTAGGGCCCGGATCGGCCAGGTCAGGGTCAACGGCCCCGCCAGGCTCACCCGTGGCAGCCGGCCGGTTTTCCTCGTAACGGTCAGAAACTCCGGCACCGCTACCGCTCGCAACGTCAGGATCCAGGTCAGCGGCGGCGGCCGCGGCCAGGTTCGGGCCGCGAACATCGCACCCCGGTCGGGCAGAACGGTCCGGGTCAGGGTCCGGGTGACCGGGCGGCGGGGCAGCCGGGCGAGGCTGGTCTTTCAGATCCGCGCCAACGGCGCTTCGAGGCGGGTCGTGGTGCGTCGGCCCGTCCGACGCTAGTTCGGGTGCCCTAAACGTTTGATAAAAGGCGAAACTAAGCCGTTTTCGGTGGGTATATATGGGTGACGGGCCGCAGCTTGGGCCGTCACTGTTCTCTCCAAACCCCACCTGATTGAGGCTGAAATGCATTATCTGAAGAAACCCATCGCAATTCTGATCGCGTTGATCGTTCCGCTCGCTCTGGTCACCAGTGCGAACGCTGCTGACGAAACCGTGAACGCCACCACGAACCTCACACCGAGGTCCGGCTCCTTCTACAAGGAAGCTCAGGTAGCTGCGAACCTGAACATCCACGCCGAAGTGACCACGCCGCCTTCCTCGCCGAAGGTCAACCCGATGAAGAACGTGAAGGTCACATTCCCGGCCGGGATGTCCTTCAAGCCGAACGACTCGAAGACGCCGGTTTGCCCCGACAGCAAGCTCAGCGCCCAGTCGAACCTGGCTGATCCGGGTGCGGTCGCCAACTCCTGCAAGTCCTCGGTAGTCGGTACCGGTACCGCGGCGATCTACCTCGCCAAGGTCAACCACCCGAACGCCCTGATCACCGATCCGATCCTGATCGCCTTCAACGCCGGCAAAAACAGCAAGGGCCAGCCGATGATGAAGATCTACGGATACTCCGATGTGACTCACGTCGGGATCCTGATGAACGGCACTCTCAAGGGCAGCGTCCTCGACATCGCCGTTCCGGTTCTGAGCAACGACTCCGCGGTGAAGTACTTCGACCTGAACTTCCCCGGCGGCACCCTGAACCGGCCCGAACTCAACGTCAACGTCAAGGGTCTCGACCCGAACTACGTGGAGGCCAAGTGCGCCACGGGCGTACTGAAGACCAACGCGACCTTCGAGCTCGGTGAGCGCACCTACCCGGGCGGAGTTCCGACAACTCCGACCGTTACGGTCAATTCGCCCGAGACCACCCAGAACTGCACCGGCCAGAACGGCAAGGCCAAGCTGGGCGGACTGAAGGTATCCGGTCCCGCTTCCGTCAAGAGCGGAAAGAAGGGCACCTTCAAGGTCACCGTCAAGAACACCGGTACGGCCACCGCCAAGAACGTCGTCGTGAGTTCCTCGCGCGGCGGCCAGGGCAAGGGCGGAAACATCGCCCCCGGTGCCACGAAGACCGTCACCGTCAAGACCAAGATCAGCGGCAGGAAGAACTCCAAGGTCGCTGTCAAGTTCACTGCCAAGTCAGGCAGCGTGAAGGCCTCGATCACCAAAAAGGTCAAGGTCAAGTAGTACCAGCCCAATCAGAAACGAAAAAAGGCGGCCTTCGGGCCGCCTTTTTTCATGCTCGGGGCGCCTGACGGGGCTGAAGCTCACAACCCGGTCAGCCTGCTTTCGTCGAGTTCGACACTGACCGGACAGTGATCGGAGCCCATCACATCGGTGTGGATGCGGGCCGCGACGATTGCTTCACGGAGCCGCTCTGAAGCCAGGAAGTAGTCAATTCTCCAGCCCGCGTTGCGCTCCCTGGCCTTCGACATGTATGACCACCACGAATAATGGCCGTTGCCTTCTTCGAAGAGGCGGAAAGTATCGAGGAAACCTGCGTCGAGGAAGTTCTGAAACCCGGCCCGCTCCTCATCGGTGAAGCCGTGCTCCCCCTTGTTGGCCTTCGGGTTGGCAAGATCGTCCTCGGTATGGGCGACGTTCATGTCGCCACAGACGAGGACCGGTTTTTTCGCATCCAGCATCTTCATGTGATGAAGCAGCGCCGGGTCCCACTGTTTCTCACGGAGTCCAAGCCGGGAGAGGTCGCGCTTGGCATTGGGAACATAGGTTGTGACGAGATAGAAATGGTCGTACTCGGCGGTGATCACGCGACCTTCGGCACGGGGGTCACCGTAGGAGTCGTTGTGGAGCTCATATTCGTCCGAGATCTCGGCGGCGAAATCATTCAGCACAGCGATCGGCTTCGGCACGGTGAAGATCGCCGTGCCTGAGTAGCCCTTCTTCGCGGCGGAGTTCCAGTACTCCTCGAAATGCGGCAGGTCGATCTCGGCCTGGCCCTGCTCTGCCTTGGTTTCCTGCAGGCAGAAGATGTCCGGGCTGTGATGCTCGACAAAAGAGCCGAAATCACCCTTGCGGATGACCGCCCGGATGCCGTTGACGTTCCAGGAAAAGATCTTCATCTCTTGAATGCGGCTGAGAGGAGTCGAACCTCCACGTCCTTGCGGACACAGGCACCTGAAGCCTGCGCGTCTACCAGTTCCGCCACAGCCGCGCGGAGGGCAACTCTACCGTCTGCGGCCCCTCCGTGGCGCTCCGGTTGTGAACCTGCGGGGAGCCGGGCAGACAGGAAACCTGATTCGGTTGACACGGTCCCGGCGGCGGTCATGAATTGTTAGAATGCGCCGACCTGCCGCTATCGTCCAGGGGTCTAGGACGCCGGATTCTCAGTCCGGAAACCGGGGTTCGAATCCCCGTAGCGGTACTCGCCCCTCCGGTCGTGGGCCCGGCCGATCCGGGGCTTTTGGGCCGACAGCTCACCGGCCGGTTCAACCGGCCGGCCTCGTCACCTTGCCAGGCGCAGGGTCAGGGTCTTTGCCACGCTCGCGCCGGCAGCGGGAGTGAAGGTGATCTCGATCTTCACCCTGACCGGCCTTGCCGACCTGCCCAGCCGGGCCAGCAGCCGGGCGGTCGGCCGGACTTCAAGCCAGACGCGACCGGCTTTCTGAAGGTGCCGGACCGACTTCCGGACCAGGTTCCTCTTCCGATCCCTGTCATCGAGCTTCATGATTCCGGGGCCGGGCGCCCTGGCCAGGATTCTGGCCGAACCGTTGCCCGACAGCACAGCCGAAAGGATTGAAAAGCGGTTGCCGGACGGCGGCCTCGGCTGATCCGGATCACGAATCACGGTCGGATCCGACGCTGTGTTGTTGGCCGCCATGCCCTCTGATTCACCGCCGCCGCTCACATGGGCGCGGTTGATGACATTCCCCGGCGGGTTCTCCGAGGCGCGGACGGTGACCAAGAGGGTGGGGAAGGCGGTCCCGGGAGCCAACGGGTCGCTGCGGGAGCAGCTCAGGGTGTCAAGCGAGCAGTTCCAGCCGTCACCCGCGATTGCCGTGGCTTCCAAGGCGGCCGGCAGGTCATCGGTCACACTGATCTGGCCGCTGGTCGGGTAGTTACCGCTGTTAGACACCCTCAGAAGGTAATGACCGGTTTCACCCGCCAGCAGGTCGCCCTTGTGGCTTTTTTCAACGGCGAGGTACGGTCCGGTGACAGTGACAGGCGCCGCATCGAATGCCGCCTGTGGCCAGGGGCGCATGTCAAGGTTGCTGTGCCCGGTGATCGACGGCTGGCTCGTAAACGTCCCGGGGACGTTGAATGTCCGGGTGCAGCTGAACTTCCAGGTTTCACCCGGGTCAAGGGACGCGACGGCCGGGTCCGTTCCATCGAGGCCCGCAGAATCACCGGAGAGGTAGACCAGCGGGCTGCAATTCGGGTCATCGATGGCGGCATGAGCGGAATCAGGCCCGTCCGGAACCAGAGCGGGGGCGGGCAGCCCGGCGGAAGGAGAAGGACTCGTGTTGGCCAGTTCGTATTCATAGGTGACGGTGAGCGGCGGCGGGCCGGAAGCCGGACTGGCCTTGACCGAAAGTGAGGCGTCCGGTCGGGTCAGGTTGAGCTGCCCGGTGATGTTGCCGCCTGAGATCCCGGCCTCTCCGTCGACACT
>JBGAOF010000145.1:0-5524 GCA_044221915.1 Solirubrobacterales bacterium | reverse complement strand
ACCCGCCGTGACGAGGCCCGATCATGCCCAACATCCGTACCGCCGCGAAGGTGGCGGCTTCCAGCGCTTTTTCGACTACGCCTGCCGCTCCGGTTTCGACCCTGACGTTGCCCGAGACCGGCTTCCTGCGCCAGCCCCAGGTGCTGGCCTGGAGAAAGCCGAAGACAACCACGGCAAGACCCAGCGCTGAGAGCGCCCCGCCGACCACGTCGAGTTTCGGCCGGCGCTCGGCAGCTTCCGGCTCGGCCATCCAGCGGGTGCCAATGAAGATCCCTGCGGCGACGATCACCTCGCCGATGAAAACGTAACGCCAGGTGAAATCCGTGGTCATCCAGCCCCCGAGGATCGGCCCGACCGCAATGCCGACCCCGGCCATCCCGCCCAGAACCCCGTAGGCCACCGCGCGGTCCTTGCCTTCAAAGTTGCCGGCAACCAGGGCGACCATCGAGGGCATGACGAGCGCCGCGCCGATCCCTTCCAGCACCGACCAGCCAAGGGCCAGCGAAGGGACACTCCAGGCAGCCGCGGTCAGAGCGGAGCCGGTCGCATAGATGAGCAGCCCGATCTTGAAGACACGCTTGCGGCCGTAGATGTCACCGAGCTTTGCGCCGATCAGCATCAGGCCGGCCATGACCAGGGCGTAGAAGGCAATCACCGACTGGATCGTCGTGACCGTGGTGTCGAAATCCTCCACCAGCTGGGAGATCGAAACGTTCATCACCGCCTGGTCGAGAACCATCAGGAACTGGGCAGCGGCCAGCGTGATCAGAAGTTTCAGGTTCATCGTCCTGATTTTCCCGGTTCGACAGGCGGCAGGGGTTCCCGTCCGTCGGATGAGCCGGCCGGTAGTCCGGCTTCCGGGGCCGCATACTTCCGGGGCAACCCCTTCGCAACCTCTAGGCTGGCGTCATGAGGATCATCTACGGGGTGAACGGGGAAGGGATGGGCCACGCAACCCGCTCGGAACTGGTGATCTCCTCGCTGGCTGAAGATCATGAGGTGAAAGTGATCGCTTCCGGCGCCGCCTACAGTTACCTGGACGGGATCTTCCCGGATGTCACCGAGGTTTTCGGCCCTTCCTTCGCGATGGAGCAGGGTGAAATCCAGCGCTGGGCTTCGTTCACCGGGACGCTCTCCGCCGCCCGCAAACAGCTGCCGGGGAATTTCCGCGATTGGGTCTCGATGGTGGAGGACTGGAAGCCGGAGGTCGCGGTCACTGACTTCGAGCCGCTGACCGGTATCTACGCCCGGCTTTCACACACGCCGCTGGTCTGTGTCGACAACATCCACATGATTGACCGCTGCCACCATGACCGGGAAATCACCGACGGAGCGATCCAGGATTTCGAGATCGCCAAGGCTGTCGTCAGTGCGATGGTCCCCCACGCCGGGGACTATCTGATCCCGACCTTCTTTCACCCCGAACTGGCCCGTGGTCGGACCACCCTGGTGCCTTCGATCCTGCGGACCGAGGTGCTGGAATCCTCACCCGTCCGGGGGGAGCATCTGGTCGTCTACTCGGGCGGCGGTGACGACCTGATTGACACCCTGCGCGATTCCCCCCTGCCGGTTCACCTCTACGGGATGCGAGATGGGGACGAGGTCGGGACCACAGACGGGGCGATCGAGTACCGGCCCCGCTCGGTCGAGGGTTTCCTTGAGGATCTGGTCACTTGCCGGGGGGTGGTCACCGGTGGCGGATTCTCCCTGCTGAGCGAGGCGGTCTATCTCGGCAAGCCGGTCCTTTCGATCCCTCTGAAAGGTCAGTTCGAACAGCTGATGAACGCCCGTTACCTGGAGCGGGAGGGCTACGGAACCTGCGCGACGGCCATCGGCCCGGAGGCTCTGAGTAGCTTCCTCGATGGGCTCGATGGGTTCCACGAGAAGCTCGCGGGCTACACGCAGGACGGTAACCGGGAAGCGCTGGAAGCGATCACGAGCACAGTCGAGGCGGCCGCCGAGGAATCGAGACGCGAGCGCGCCCGGTCCCGACGCGAAGCGAGAAAGGCACCGGGATGAGCGGGAAGAGCGGGATGTGCGGGAAGTGCGGGAAGACCGGGATGTGCGGGAAGACAACGGGAATCGCAATCGGGGCCGGGGCACTGGCGGCTGCCGGGGTAGCGTTCTATGGTGCCCAGATCCCGACCGCCCAGATCTACGGCCGGACAGTCTGCCGCGAGCCGGGTGCCGGCCGGAAACTCTGCCTGACCTACGATGACGGGCCGAACCCCGCCTGGACCCCCCAGCTTCTCGACCTGCTGGATGAACATGACGCGAAGGCGACCTTCTTCCTGATCGGCAAGTGGTCCGAGCGGGAGCCGGAGTTGATCCGCGAAGTCGTGGCCCGCGGCCATTCGATCGGCAACCACCGGGAGGCGGTCGAAGCCGCCGGGGTCACCTTCTCGTCGATCGCCGGACGGATGCTTATGCGCCCGCCCTACGGCCGGCGCCGCCCCGGCACCCTCCGGGTACTGAAGGAGAAGGGCTATCTGGGGATCACCTGGTCGATCACCGGCTACGACTGGCGCCCCCACACCACCGCCCAGGCGATCACCCGCCGTTGCCTCAAGGCCGGCCCGGGAGACATCATCCTGCTCCACGACGGCTTCGACCGCGACCCGTCCTTCGACCGCCATCGCTCGGTCGAAACCACGAAAAACCTGCTCGAGCATTACCGCCCGCAGGGATACGACTTCGTCACCGTGCCGGAACTGGTCGATGCGGCCGGTACCGAATCCCGCTACGCCACCTGACCCGAACCCGGCCAGCAAACCTCAACCACATACCAACCAACCAGGCAACCAACTCCCGGACCCCATGTTCGACGACTTCAATCTCACCCTCACCGTCCTGCTCTTCCTCTGGTGTTTCGGGCTGGGAGCGATCGAAATCGAAATCGAAGGTGGCTACGGCTGGGCCGAACGGCTTCCGACCTGGTACCTGAAACGGGGCCGGACCGGCATGGTCTACGGCTGGTTCATGGGCCACCGGCCGCTTACCGGCTACCACGTCTACGCCTTCACGATCCCGATGGTCATCCTCCACCTGCCGTTCGGCATGGGGGTCGACTGGTCGCTGCCGGCCGAACTGGCGACCATCGCCAAATACTTCGTACTAGCCGTCGTCTGGGACTATTGCTGGTTCGTGCTCAACCCTGCCTACACGGTGAAGCGCTTCAAGCGGGGCAATGTCTGGTGGTTCGAGGTGCCCTGGATCTGGCGCTTCCCGCTCGACTACTACTTCGGGATCCTGCTCTCGGTCGGCCTGGTCGCTCTCGCCTCATGGGATGCCGGCTCCGGGCAGATCCTGCGCGAGCATCTCTGGATGATCACCGGCCTCTTCGTCCTGACCGGACTGACGGTGCTGCTCGCTCCGCTCTACCACCGCTGGTACCGGCACATGCGTCGGGCCGGTGCCGACGACCGCGACATCACCGAGAAGTACGGCCCGCCGGCCCCGGAAGAAGTCTGGTCCGGCGGGGTTCCCGACCTCCCTCCGCTTGAGGAAGAGCCCACCGGGCCGGGGTCAAGCCCGTAGCACGGGTCACCCGCCCCGCCTGCCGCCCGGCCCACCAGTCACCGAGGTCAGGATTGTCGGTAAATAAGTCTGAGAAGTCGACTCTCGGTGGACTGGTGCTGGGTGCGCCCGTGGTGGGCTGGTGCTGGGTGCGCCCGTGGTGGGCTGGTGCCGGTTGCGCCCGTGGTGGGCTGGGTCAGGCGGAGCCGCCGGCCAGCATGGCCGGGTCCAGGCCCATCGCCGCCAGCTTCTTCGAAAGCGACTTCATCGCGTACTCAAAAACCTCGGACGAGTGGTAGAAGGGGGTTTCGAAGTTGTAGGGATCATCAACCCAGGACGGGGCAAAGACCAGAGGCGCGATCGGCAGGCATTCCTTCAGGGTGTCCTCGATGATTCGGGCGTTGGCCTGGTCGGCCTTGATTGCGTCGGCCAGGAACTTGACCCCGAAACCGACATGGCGGGATTCATCCCGGTTAACAGCGGTGAAACCCTGGACGAATCCGGGCAGCCATTCCCGGCTCTTCAGGGACTTGATGATGAACCGTGCCCCGGTCAGGGCCAGGGTTCCCTCGATCACGATCATGTAGACGGTGACCCCGCGGACCAGAGCCGGGAAGTCATCCGGGTTCAGCCGGAGCCGCTCGGCGCAGTCGTGGAGGATCCCGTCAAAGAGGGTTTCCCAGTCCCGGTTCACGTTCGGACGCTGGGTATCAAGCATGGCGCCGATGTCGTCGGCCTTCATCCCGAGAACCTCGCGGTAGAAGCGGTCGAAGAAGACCATGTGCTTGGCCTCGTCCGAGATCTGGGTGGTCAGAAATGCCTGCGCCTCGTGGGAAGGTGCGGCTATCGCAAAGGGGAGGAGTTCCACCGTGACCCTTTCCTCGCCGAGGAAGAACTGGGAGAAGCCGAAAAGCATGAAGCGCTTCTCATCGGCGCTGATCAGGTCAGGGTCGTTCCACTGGCGGGCATCCTCGGTGAAGTCGAAGTCCTCGATTGACCAGTGCTGGCGCTGCCAGCGCAGGAAAAGCTTCTCGTAGGAAGGTGCCGCCTCGACAATCCGGTCCAGTCCCGACATCACCTTGTCGATGTCGCCATCAAGCAGAACCTGCAGGGCCTCGTCCTCGGTCTGGAGGTCCTCGGTCTGGAGGCCTTCAGTCTGGAGGTCCTCGGTGCTTCCGCTGCCGTTGCTGCCGCCGCTGGTTTCCATGATCCCGTTCCTCTCGCCGTGGTCCAGAGGGATGGTAGCCCCAATTCCGTGAAACATCGAGCCCTTGTTGCCGGCCGGCCCTGAATTCCGGGAGGTCGCGGGCCGCTAGGTCGGGAGGTCGCGGGTCGGGAGGTCGGGAGGTCGCGGGCCGCTAGGTCGGGAGGTCGCGGGTCGGGAGGTCGGGAGGTCGCGGGCCGCTAGGTCTGGAGGTCGCGGGTCGGGAGGTCGGGAGGTCGCGGGTCGGGAGGTCGGGAGGTCGGGAGGTCGCGGGCCTCTAGGTCGCCAAGGTTTAGTCGTGCCTGAATTATTCTTGAAGCGCTAGTCAATATAGTGCTGCTGCTTGAACAGCCCGCTCGACAAGCGAGATGTCCCGGCCGACGGATCGATCGGCCTGCCCAGCGCCAGCGACCTCAGCCGCCTCCGGTCGCAGGGACGCCTGCGTTACTCCGCGGCACTCTTCGGGGCAGCATTTGTCGCCGCTGTGGCCTACGTGGATCCGGGTAACTTCGCCACCAACGTGGCAGCCGGCGCCGAGTTCGGCTACATGCTGCTCTGGACTGTTCTGGCCGCGAACCTGATGGCGATGCTGGTCCAGTTTCTCTCCGCGAAGATGGGAATCGCGACCGGCCGCAACCTTCCTCAGCTTTGCCGCGACAACTTCCCCCGCCCCGTGACCTGGGGGCTCTGGGTCCAGGCGGAGATCATCGCGATGGCAACGGACCTGGCCGAGATCGTCGGCGCCGCGATCGCCCTCAACCTGCTCTTTGGCACGCCTCTCTTTGTCGGGGGACTGATCGGCAG
>JBGAOF010000144.1:0-5634 GCA_044221915.1 Solirubrobacterales bacterium | reverse complement strand
GCCGGAAGCGGTGATGGGTATCGGGCGGCGGTCGGCTGAGTACTCGACGTTCTGCGAGGCGGTTCCGTTCTTCTTCGCGCCCTCGGTGGAGATCTCGCCTTCATATGAAGCGTCGGCGGAAGCGACCGGGAACCGGGCGCCTTCGGTCAGCCCGGTCAGGGCGCTGATCATCTCCGGCGGGATCTGCGAGTAGACCTTCGCGTACTTGAGAATCAGCTGGACGTACCAGTCGGCATGGTTGTAGGCGAAGATGGCGCCGTAGGGGTCTTCTTCGTAGCCGAAGTACTTGAGGTAGTTGCCGGCCGCGCAGATCGCATCGACCGGGTTGTACGGGTCCTTGATCTTGTCGCCGTTGGCGTCGACTCCCCACTCGGCCCATGAGGCGGGCATGAACATCATCCAGCCCATTGCGCCGGCGGTCGAATCACCGAGGTTGGTGCCGAAGCTGGTCTCCGCGCGGTTGATCGAGGCGAGCACCTCCCAGGGGATTCCGTACTCGCTGCCGCAGGCCTGGTAGATCGGCAGGAGGAACGGCGGGATCTCGAACTGGTCAATGACGAAGTTGGGAACGGTCAGCGCATCGGAGGTGATCGGATCACCGTCAACACTGGAGCCGGGCCCGACCCCGCCGCTCAGGGAGGGGTCCTCCTCGACGAAATCCGGGGCGCTCCCGTCGGGGGTGATTTCTTCGCTGCCGGAGCCGGTGCCGGTCGAGCCGCCGCCGGGAGTGCTGCCGCCGGGAGTGCTGCCGCCGTTCGAGTCCGGGGCTGCTCCGCCACCGGGGTCTGTGGTGGTGCCGCCCGACGGGGTCTGGTTGTCGGGGCCGGTGGGAGCGGCGGTGGGAGTGTCGGTGGCGGCAGGGGCTGGCTTGCCCTCCACGGCTGCCAGGCAGGTCACGGCACCGGGGGCACAAGGGACCTCGGAAGCGGCCGCCGGGGAGACCAGCCCGGGCCATCCCGACCAGGCGAAAAACAGCAGGAAAACGGGGACCGCGAAGATGGCGGCCGACGCAACGCGGCGTGTCATCATTGAACCCTGGTCCACCTTTGGCTTCCCAACTAAAACAGACGCGGCCGACGCCCTCCCGGAACGCGGCAGGGGAACCGTATCGCAACCGCTTTCGCCGGTACCCTGCCACTTCCTGCCAGCGACGTAGCCCGGCTTCCTCAGCGGCCCCCTAAGATTCCCGTATGTCAGCTGAAAATGACGGCAACGAGGGAATCAGGGACAAGGTCCAGTCGAAGGGCGAGAAGGCTGCTGCCGATTTCGCCCAGGCGCTGATCGGAAGTCCCGCATTCGGCCAGGCGGTCTCGGCCGCGGTCGCTGCGCGGGACCGGGCAGCCGATGCGCAGCGGGCGGCGATGGGGGCGATGGGAGTGTCTTCCCAGGACAACACCGAGCGTCTTGAGCGGCGGGTCCGGGTGCTCTCCGGCCGCCTCGAAGAAACCGAGGACAGGCTGGATGAGGCCCTGGAGCAGATGCGAACGATGCGCAAGGAACTGGAAGCCCTGAAAGGCACCGGGAAGAGCAAAGCCTAACCTTCAACTAAAGGCTTAGGGTCGGTCCGGATCGGACCGGCTTCCGGCCCGAGGCCGTGGCAGCCGGGAAAGGCGGGTCAAGGCCGCCCGGCCGGCCGCGCGAAACAAATCCCAAAGCTCCGGTTCGGCCAGACGCTCGCCAGCGGCGTCCTCGGCCACGATCAGCAGCGCCGCGGCCGGCAGCCCCAGTTGGTGGCAGAAGGCCAAGGTCGCCGCCGTCTGCAGGTCCCTTGCGACCGCCGGATTTCCGTCTCCCGCGCTACCTGTCCCGGGCTCAAAACGGGTGACCAGGTCATGACTGGAGATGACGGCTTCCCGGCCCAGCCCCCCGAGGGCAGCCAGCAGCCGCTGGTCCGGAGCGGCGAAATCATCCCCTCCGCTCAAGGTCCGGGCCGCTCCGTCAGCGATCACTGCGCGGGTTACGAGCAGCAGGCTTCCCGTCCGAATCTGAGGATCAAGCGCCAGGCAGGTGCCAAGCCGCAGGAAGCGTCCTACTCCTTGACCGGCAAGGTCCCCGATGACCGGAACTGCACTGGGACCGCCGGATCCCGTCGATTGAACAGTTAACTCGGTGCCTTCGGCGGTGACGCCCCGGTATCCCCAGAGCCCGCGAGCCTGATGGCTCATGCGCGGCTGGACGGTGAGCTCCTGGGCCAGGGTGAAAGCCCGCCGCGGGTCACCGACAAGTATCGCCTCGCCGGCTGCGGATTCGATCGGGGTCATCTTTACTGGCATTCGGGTCTCCGGCGGGCTTGAATGAAAGTAAACTAGCTGTATGTCGGAAAGCGAATCCAGGGACCCGGGGGGTCGGGGAATGCCCGACGGCCTCAAGGAAGCGATCGAGGGGGCCTTCGCGGCGACCGAACGTACGAGAGTCCAGGCCCAGGACCTGACCGAAAAAACCCGAAGCCGTGCCCAGGGGCTCGTTGATGAGGTCACAAGACGGGGTCTTGACGCCCGCGAGACGCTTGAGGGCATGCGGCTGGTGAGCCGCGACGAACTGCGCCAGCTGGAGGAGAAGATCGACCGCATTTCCAGTCGTCTGGCCAAATTAGAAGAGAAGTCTAAGCGTCAACCTGAGGGTTAGGATTGGGCCGCTCGGGCCGATTCGAAGTGTGAACGGCATGACCCGGAGAGCAAATTGAGCGGCAAGCGGATAGTCATCGCCGGAGTTTCGACCCACTGGGGGTCCGAGCTCGCCCGGGCCCTTCAGCGCCGGCCCGGTGCGGACGAGATCATCGGGATTGATTCAACGGCCCCGCGATCGGACCTCGGAGGAACCGAATTCATCGAGGCCGACATCAGGAACCCGGTGATTTCCCGGGTTCTGCCCTCACTTGAGCCGGATGTGCTGGTTCATTGCGGCATCGTCTGGTACCCGGAAACCGGGCGTCCCTCCCGGGCCCTCCACGACATCAACGTGATCGGCACCCTTCAGCTGCTGGCCGCCTGTGAAAAAACCCCGGGGCTCCAGGCCCTGGTGGCCCGGGGATCGGCGGCGATCTACGGATCGGCGCCCGGCGCCCCGTCCTTTTTCACCGAGGAAATGGCACGCCGGTTTCCCCTGGTCACCCGTTTCCAGCGCGATATCGGGGAACTTGAGGGATACTTCGACAACTTCGCTCGCCGCCGCCCGGAGGTCACCTGCTGCATGCTGCGCTTCCAGGTCGAGGTCGGCCCCGGGCTCGACACCCCGTTCAACCGCTACCTGAACCTGCCCGTGGTGCCGACCCGGATGGGTTTCGATCCACGCCTGCAGCTGCTTCACCCCGACGATGCCACCGGGGCGCTTGCCGCCGCGACCCTGAATCCGGTCCGCGGCGCTGTCAACGTGGCGCCGGACGGGGCCATTTCCCTGAGCCGTCTGCTGCGGCTCTGCGGCAAGACTGCGATCGGCGTACCGCCGGTGATGGCCGGGATGCTCAACCGGCGGGTCGGGAAGTACCTCGGAAGTGCCGACCTTTATCGGGACGGTGAACTCCTGCTCCGCTACGGCCGCGGATGCGACAATCGCCGCCTGCGCGAGGAGATCGGCTACGAACCGGCCTTTGATACTGAAGGAGCCGCGCGGGACTTCGCCCGCACCTCACGCGGGATCCAGGCCCTGTTTCCGTCACCCCATCCGGGATCACCTGTCCGGAGCGTGCCACGATGAACCCGCCCGGAGCCCCCAGCCAGGAAGCAGTGCTCGAATGGGCCTCGACCGTCCAGTCGACCTCGGAAAAGATCGCCCGGCGGCTCACCGGGGAATACCACGAGGACCAATGGGGGTTCGACGAGGAATTCACCGAGACCGTATTCCCGTTATTCGAGTTTCTCTATTCCACCTGGTGGCGGGTCAAGGTTGAAGGTGCGGCCAATGTCCCCGGACACGGCCGGACCCTCCTGGTGGCCAACCACTCCGGGGCGATTTTTCCGTTCGACGGCTCGATGATCGCGACAGCCATCCAGAAGGAACATCCGCTGCCCCGCTGGATCCGGGCGATGGTCCTGAACTGGGCTTTCGACCTGCCCTTCGTCAGCTACGTCCTGCGCCGTCTGGGCGGGGTCGCGGCGAATCCCGCGAACCTCGGCCGGCTGCTCGAAGACGATCAGCCGGTGCTGGTCTTCCCTGAGGGTCAGAAAGGTTTTGGCAAGCCGTTTTCCGATCGTTACCACCTCCAGCGCTTCGGCCGGGGTGGCTTCGTCGAAGTCGCCCTCGAGACCGCCACGCCGATCGTTCCGGTGGCCGTGGTCGGGGCGGAGGAGATCTACCCGAAACTCGGTGAGATCAAACCCCTGGCCAAGGCGGTCGGCGCCCCCTATATCCCCTTCACCCCGACCTTCCCGTGGCTCGGTCCCCTCGGGTTGCTGCCCCTGCCGTCGCGCTGGCGGATCGAATTCCTCGAGCCGATTGATCTTTCCGGCTACGGCCCGGGATCCAGCGAAGACAAGTCACTGGTATTCGACCTCTCCGAACAGGTCCGCGAGCAGATTCAGGATGCCCTCTACCGGGGGCTGGTCGAACGCGGGCCGGCCTTTCTCTAGGAACTGGTGCGGGGTTCCCGGCAAAAACAGGCAGGGACTCACCGAAGGTGAAGACCCGCGCCTTGAAGGCCTTGCTGCTGGTCCTTTCCGGCGCCATCCTGCTCGTCGGCTGTGGCAGCGGGGGTCAGGGAGCGGAACCGGACGAGCCCGATGCCGGCCTCACGGCCGTCAAATCATTCATGACCGAGCGAACCGGCGAGCTCGCGGTTGAGACCGCCAACCTGAAAACCGCGGGCAACGCATATTTCAACCTGGCCAAGGCCAGCGATTTCAACTATTCGAAGCTGCTGAAAACCAACTGCGAGACCGTCAACGCGACCCTCAAGAACGCCCGCGTCGCCTACGCCAGGGCCAACTCGAACTACCAGCAGGTCAGGGGACTGGTCGCGGGCATCCCTCGCACCGCCCAGTACGACACAGATCTCGAATCCGGAACCGACGGCACCGACCCCGCGAAAGCAGTTTCCTTCAACCTGAACCTGGGGAACGGCAGGGTGATGCATCAGCCGGGCAGCCTGTTCCGCCTGATCGAGGCCTCGCTCTTCGGGACCAGCCCGGACCTGGCGGCTCCCGGGACCCGGCCCGACGTCAACTGCGACGGAAAAGTCGAATTCGGCGAGGGGCTGCCGGAGGCCGGCCTTTTCAGGGCCGCGACCGGCGAGATCCACCGTCAGGCGGGTGATCTCGACAAGGACGCCCAGGAGATCGTCATCACTCCCTCGGATGCTTTCACCGCGATCACAACGATGACCCCGGCCATCGGTGGCCTGTTCCGCGAATGGAGGCTTTCACCCTTTGTCGCCGGGGAGGGCAGCCAGACCGGTTCCGGGCATGTCGCCACCTCGAGACTGGCCGACATCACCGACATCCTGAGCGGGCTCCAGATCGGCTACCGGGAAATCGAACCCCTGATCGCCGAAAAGAATCCGGAGCAGGCCGTTCAGATCGGCGACGACCTGTCCGGTCTGCTGACGGCGGTCGGCGAACTTCGTGACCGTGAGGCCACCGGCGAGAAATTCTCCCCGCTTCAGGCAGAGCGGTTCGGTGCTCTGTTTCAGGCGCGGGCCGA
>JBGAOF010000143.1:0-5647 GCA_044221915.1 Solirubrobacterales bacterium | reverse complement strand
CCCGGCAGGCGATTCTTTTCGCGCTCAAGCGTGACCGGCTGATTCTCCCGGTCTGCGTGACCGGGCTGTTCGGATGGATGGTGATCTACGCGGTCAGCTACAAGGGCCTTTACGGAACCCAGGCCGAGCTCGATGCGCTCTACAACAGCGTCGCTGGCAACCCGGCAGTCGAGGCGATGAGCGGACCGACCGGCGGCCTCAGGTCGCTCGGGGGAGCGATCGCCTGGGACAGCATGCCGGCGATGTCGATCATGTGCGGGGTCTACGCAATGTTCAGCGTGATCCGTCACAGCCGGGCCGAGGAGGAGGATGCCCGCACCGAGCTGCTGCTGGCCTCGGGCTCGGGCCGGCTCGCCCCGCTTGCTGCCGCCCTGGTCGTGACCTCCCTCGCAATGGGTCTGCTCGCGGCTGGAAGCAGCGCCGTACTCGTCGCCGGGGGCTTCGACCTGGGCCCCTCGGTGCTGCTGTCCCTGTCATTCACCGTTTTTGGCCTGGTGATCGCCGGCACCACCGCGGTTTTCGCCCAGATCACCGGCAGGGCCCGGGCCGCAAGGGGCCTGGTCGGGGTCGTGATCGGTTCCGCCTGGCTGCTGCGCGCAATCGGTGACACCTCTGGCGGCACCCTTACCTGGTTTTCACCCCTCGGCTGGGCCGAGCAGACAAAGCCGTTTTGGGAGAACACCTGGTGGCCCCTGCTGCTTTCCGTTGCCGCAGCGGCATCCACCGCCTGGCTTTCGATGTGGCTGCTTTCCCGTCGCGATATCGGCAGCGGCCTGATCCAGCCGCGACCCGGGCCCTCGCAGGCAGCGCCTTCCTTGCTTCACCCGCTCGGCTTTTCTTTTCGACTGCAGCGGTCGAGCGTAATCGGCTGGACCGCGATGGTCTTTCTTTACGGTTTCGCGGTCGGGGTGATCGGGGAGAACATCGAGGAAATCCTCGCGTCTAGCGCCGCTTACAGCAAGGCTTTCGCTTCCGCTGGCGGTGACCTGCTCGATTCGTACTTCGCTTCGATCCTCACGGTGATCGCAATTCTCGGGACCGGGTTCACGATCAGTTCGGTTCTGCGGCCCTCATCCGAGGAAAGCCGGGACCGGGCCGACCTGCTCCTGACCGCCCCCCTGGGGAAAGTCAGGTGGGTTGTCGGGCATGTGCTGATCGCCTTCGTCGCGAGCGCAGTGATGGTGGCGCTGGCCGGATTCGCGCTCGGAGCCGGCCTCGGGGTTGCCAACGGTGATTTCAGCCATATCGGGCCCCTGGTCGCTTCCGGATTCGCCCGCGCCCCGGCGATGTGGCTTACCGGCAGCCTCGCCCTGGTCCTGTTCGGCCTGTCGTCACGGCTCGCTCACACCGCCTGGGGCCTGCTCGCCGCGATCGTCCTGGTCTGGACCCTGGCGTCTTTTGGTGATCTGCCCGACCGGGTTGTTGACCTTTCCCCGTTTTCCCATGTGCCTGCCGTCCCTGCGGTCCCGCTTGACACCACACCGCTGCTTGTGATGACCGTTCTCGCAGCCGCCTTCAGTCTCGTCGGCCTGGCCTTGTGGCGGCGGCGTGACCTGCTGTGACCGGGTCCCGGGATTGGTAGGGCAGATGCCACCAGCAGCTTGATTTCCCGTCTCGGGCTGCCCATTCCCCGGTAATCTCCCGCCCATGGAGGGAAAAGCGGCAGCTCCGGCGCTCACGGTGGAGCTGGCTCCCGAGGAGGGGACCGGCCCGGGCTGGCTGCGCGAGAAAATCCGCACCCTCTACCCCGGCTATTTCGCGCTGGTCATGGCCACCGGAATCATTTCCAACGGCTTTTTTCTGCTCGGCCTGAAGCCGCTTTCGGTTGCCTTCTTCGCGATTGCGGTCACCGCCTTTGTAATCCTGGCCGCGGCCACGATCTCCCGGGCCGTCATGTTCCCGCGGGAACTCTGGTCGGATCTGGTCAATCCGAAGTGGGTTTTCTCGTTCTTCACTCTGGTCGCCGGTGTCAACGTGCTTGGCATTCAGCTCTACATGCGCGATGCGATCACCCCGGCGATCGTCCTCTGGCTGTTTTCACTCTTGGTCTGGATTCCGCTCAGCTACCTGAGTTTTGCGGTCGTCACGTTCCGGGATACCCGGGAGGGTGGCGGTGTGATGAACGGCGGCTGGCTGATTGCGATCGTCGGGGCGGAATCGATCGCGGCGCTCGGCGGCAAGCTGAGCACGGTGATCACAACCGGCTCCGATGTGGTTTTCGTTGTCGCCCACGCCTTCTGGGGCATCGGCATGATCCTTTACGGGATTTTCGCCACCCTGTTCGCCAACCGGCTCTTCTTTTTCCGGGTCACTCCGGAGGAAATGAACCCGCTGTTCTGGGTGGTGATGGGGGCCGCCGCGATCACCGTGAACGCGGGCTCGGCGATGATCATCGCCCAATCCGAAATCGGCTATCTCTCGGAACTGAAGCCGTTTGTGGAGGGGGCATCCCTGATTCTCTGGGCCTGGGCGACCTGGTGGATTCCGTTGCTTGTGATCTTCGGCATCTGGCGCCATGTGGTGAAGAAGGTGCCGCTCACCTATAGCCCGATGTACTGGAGCCTTGTCTTCCCCCTCGGCATGTACACGGTGGCTACCTGGCAGCTGGCCACAGCGGACAGTTTCCCGTTCATGAAGGACATCCCCTCGGTCACGATCTGGATCGCCTTCACCGCCTGGCTGATCACGATGACCGGCCTGCTGCACTCCCTCTTTCGCCGTCGCCCACCGGCCTGACCGGCCCGGCTGGCCCGCCCGGACCGCCCGGCGGCCCGTTCCGCAGATCAAATAAACTCGCCGTCCCCTGCCGGGGTAGCTCAGCTGGTTAGAGCAGCGGAATCATAATCCGCGTGTCGGGGGTTCGAGTCCCTCCCCCGGTACTGCGGTCGTTGGGTCTTGCATTGGGCTAACTCCCGATCAGGGCTCAATCGAACCTCAGGCATCGCATCCAGGCAAGGGCAAGGCATGGGACACGCGCTTCGAGCCGGGTCGCGTCTCGCTTCCAGCCACGAGCAAAATCGGTGCCGGAGAACTTGCTATCCGTGATGTGTGCAGGAGTCGTCGGGGCGGCAGTTGGAGTCAGTTGGTCTGGCAGGCGGCTTCGTAGAGGGAGGCGGGGACCTCGGATTGGCCGGCGCTCTTGCCGCAGACCTTGGCTCGGACTTTCGGGATCCAGAACTGGCCTTCAGCTTCGAAGACCGCGGTGACCGTTACTTCCGCCTCGCCCGACCCGACGTTCGGGAATGCGACGGCCCAGCCATCGGCGCACTGGTAGCTCCCTGAGACATCCGGAAGGGTGGCCTTCCCTCCTCCGTTTGCCTTTGACCAGGACATCAAGGCATCCTGGATCGAAGCTTCGTCGCACTTGGCGGAACCGGTGACGATGGCCCCTCCATCGTTGGCCGCATTCGAAGTGGAACCGGAGTCATCGTCGCTTCCGCATCCCACCAGCAAAACGACCGAGGCGGCCGATGCCAAGGCCAGGACGAAAACGGACCTCAATCGAAGTTTGCCGTCACCGTCAGGCCCCTGAATCTTCCTCATGGTCACCCTCCAACCGGGTCGTTTGCCTTGAAAGCAGCCTATTTCGCCCCTGCGGACAGAAAGGTCCCTTGGCTGCCGGTTTCGTTCAGCCCGGGGCAATCAGTGGGCCACGGCGAGGTTGTGGCTGTCGGCCGCCTGCGGGGCTCCGCTCCTCAAGGTGATCGCAGTGATCACCGCACCGGCCGCGAGCATGGCGGCCGAAACCCAGAACGCGGTCGTGTATCCGTGGACCGCTGCCTCGGCGGCCAGTTCCGGGCCGGGGAGTTTGCCGGAGGCGAAAGCCGTGACGGCCGAGGCCGAGATGGTTGAAAGCAGGGCCGTCCCGACCGATCCACCGACTTGCTGGGAGGTGTTGACCATGGCGGAGGCCACCCCCGAATCGCTTGCAGCAACGCCAAGGGTGGCGCTGGCCATGGAGGGGGCGATGATCAGGCCGAAGCCCGCACCAACCAGGCAGATTCCGGGCAGCACGGCCGAGACGTAGGTCGAATCGACCGTGACCCCGGTCAGCCAGACCATGCCACCTGCGGCCAGGACCATGCCGGTCGGAACCACCGGCTTTGGCCCCACCTTCGGCATCAGTCTCGTACTCGAGGTGACCGACCCCGCGACCAGAAAGACGATCATCGGCAGGAAGGCGAATCCGGTTTCAACCGGACTCATGCCGAGGGTTTGCTGCAGGTAGTAGGTGAGGAACAGAAAGACCCCGAACATCGCCGCTCCGGCAACCCCGACCGCGACAAAGGAGCCGGCCCGGTTGCGGTCGCCGAGCACGCGCATCGGCAGCAATGGTGCCGCGGTGCGGCGCTCGATGAGGATGAACGCTCCGAGCAGAAGCACACCGGCCGCGAAACTGGCCAGGGTAACCCCAGCGGTCCATCCTTCCGCTTCAGCCCGGGAGAAGCCGAAGACGATCGCGAAAAGACCGGTCGATGCCGTCACGGCTCCGGGAATGTCCATCTTGACCTCGCCTCGCCGTGACTCGTTGACCAGCAGCACCGTCAAACCGATCGCCGCCGGAATGGCGAAGGCAACATTGACGAACATGGTCCATCGCCAGTCGAGGAACTCGGTCAGCAGCCCGCCAAGCAGCAGGCCGATCGCGCCCCCGCCGCCGGCCAGGGCGCCGTAGATCCCGAATGCCTTGGCCCGTTCACCCGGATCGATGAAAGTGGTGGTCAAGGTCGACAGCGCCGCGGGTGCCAGCAACGCACCGAACATTCCCTGCAAGGCTCGCGCCCCGACCAGCACTTCGAAGCTCGGGGCAAGGCCGCCAAGCGCGGAGGCCCCGGCGAAGCCGACCAGTCCGGCGATCAGGGTGCGCTTGCGCCCGAAGTAGTCAGCCAAACGGCCGCCGAGCAACAGCAGACTGCCGAAAGCCAGTGCGTAGGCGGTGATGATCCACTGCCGGTCGTCATCTCCGAAGCCGAGATCGGTCTGGGCGGACGGCAGGGCGATGTTGACGATGGTCGCGTCCAGCACGACCATCAATTGAGCCAGGGCCAGAAAAGCGAGGATCTTCCAGCGTCGGCCGTGGTGGAGGTTCCCCCCCGGCGGGTTCGTTTCCTGTTTGAGTTTCATGGTTTCTGCTTTCGTAAGTGGAGGGTACTTCTCAACTTATGGTGGCAGCGTAGCACATATGCGGAGGACTTCCCTCCACTTTGTAGAATGCCGGAGCATGAGCGAATCCGAGAAACCACGACGGCCGCTCCGGGCCGACGCGAGAAAGAACCGGGAACGGATCCTCGATGCCGCCTCCACAGTGTTCGCCCGGGAGGGCCTCGATGCCAGCTTCGACGCGGTCGCCGCCGAAGCCGGGGTCGGGGTCGGAACCGTCTACCGCCGCTTCCCCGACCGGCAGCTTCTGATCAACGAGCTGTTTGAGGCAAAGGTCGCGCGGTTCGTCGCGCTGGCCGAACACTGCGCCACGATGGACAACGCCTTTGACGGCCTGATTCACTTCCTCACCCGTGCGTCACGCATGCACGGCGAAGACCTTGGCCTGCGCGAAATCGTGCTCGGCCCCGGGGTCGACAGCGACCTGATGGATCTGCCCCGCCAGACGATCGCCCCGATCCTCAGCGGCCTGATTGACCGGGCGAAA
>JBGAOF010000142.1:0-5701 GCA_044221915.1 Solirubrobacterales bacterium | reverse complement strand
GTTCAATACCCTGTCCTTTGGCATTTATCCGTCATCGACGGCCCCTTGCCCCCTCACCTCAGAAAAAGAAACCCAAGGCGAACGACTTCGCATGCCTGAAGCAGTGATCGTGGACACCATCCGCACCCCGATTGGCCGGGCTTTCAAGGGCTCCCTTTCGCAGGTTCGTCCCGACGAGACCGGTGCCTTTGTCATTGACCAGCTCCTCGAGCGCAACCCCGGCGTAAACCCCGCCGATGTGGAAGAGGTCTTCTGCGGCGTGGGCATGCCGCAGGGCAAGCAGGCCTACAACCTCGCCCGGATCCTCGTCCTGCTTTCCGACAAGCTGACCCAGGCCACGACCGGAGTGACCGTCTCGCGCTACTGCGCTTCGAGTCTCGACGCAATCCGACATGCTTCGAATGCGGTCAAGAACGGCGAGGGTGACATCTACATCGCTGCCGGAGTCGAGTTCGTCAGCCAGTTCAACGCCCGCACCGAGATCGCCGGGTCGATCGCGGCCGGCGAAGACGACCAGAACAAGAACCTGATCGGTGAAAACGGCCAGCCGAACGCCTACATCGACATGGGCCTCACGGCGGTCAACGTCGCCAACGATTACGGGGTCAGCCGCGAGACCATGGACGATTACGCCCTGCGTTCACAGCACCTCGCCGTCGCCTCCCAGGAATCCGGCTTCTTCGATCGCGAGATCGTTCCGGTCACCCTGCCGGACGGGACCGTGGTCAGCAAGGATGACGGCCCCCGGGCCGACGGTGGCGATATGCGCGAGAAGCTCGCCAGCCTGCCCGAGGCCTTCGGTGGCGGCGGGGTCACCGCCGGCAACTCCTGCCCGCTGAACGATGGCGCGGCTGCCGTCCTCATCATGAGCGAGACCAAGGCCGCCGAGCTCGGTCTGAGCCCGCGGGCGAAGATCATCACCTCCGCCACGGCCGGCAACGAGCCGGAGAAGATGGGCGTCGCCCCGATCTGGGCTGTCAAGAAGCTGCTTGAGCGCGCCAACATGACGATCGGTGACATCGACACCGTCGAGCTCAACGAGGCCTTTGCCGCCCAGGTGATCCCGATCTCCGAGGAAGTCGGGATTCCGATGGAGAAGCTGAACACCCACGGCGGCGCGATCGCTCTCGGCCATCCCTTCGGCATGACCGGCGCCCGCATCATGGGCACCCTGCTCAACGTCATGGAGACCGACGACCATCAGTTCGGCATCGAAACGATGTGCGTGGCCGGTGGCCAGGGCGAGGCGATGCTGGTCGAGCGGCTGAAGTAGCCCGTCGGCGCATCCTGTCCTGACGAAGGCCCCGTCCCGCATCACCGGGGCGGGGCTTTCGTCTTTTTTCGGTCAGCCGGGCCGGTTCTCAGGGAAGGAGCCGGTCGGCGATCAGTTCGGCCAGGGCCAGCGAGGAGGTAGCCGCGGGGGAGGGGGCATTGCGGAGGTGGATCGCATGTTCGGTGGGCTCGAGCAGGAAGTCTTCGACCAGGTTGCCCTGGCGGTCGAGGGCCTGGGCTCGCACCCCGGCTGGTCCCGGAGTGACATCGGCCACGGCCAGTCCCGGGACCATCCGGGCGGCTTCAGCCGCCAGTCTCGCCGGCCGCAGCGAGTTGGCCGCTTCACCCAAGCTGGCCCGCCAATGGCGGCGCATCAGCCGCCAGGTGCCGGGCCAGCCGAGCGTCTCGCCCAGATCCCGCCCTCGCCAGCGCGCGAGCCGGTATGCATCGCGGGCGCCGGCGATCATCGCCGTCGGGCCGATCAGTAGCGAACCGTCGATTGTCCTGGTCAGATGGGCCCCAAGGAATGGCAGCCCGGGGTCGGGCACGGGGTAGACATTGCCATTGACCAGCCATTCCCGTCCCGGTTTGACCTTCAGATACCCACCCCGGACCGGCACGATCTCCGGTTCTGCGCCGCCGCCCAGGGCTCTGGCCAACCGGTCGGACTGCAGGCCGGCGCAAAACACTGCGCGTCCTGCGGAGACCGGTCCGGCAGTGGTCCGAAGCCGGAATCCATCGGCCGCGAGCACGGGACAAGCCAAGTGGATGCTGCCGCCGGCCCGCTCGAAGTCGCCGGCAAATGATCCCGCGATCGCCGCGAAATCGGTCACCGCGGTGGTGGGGGAGTGCAGGGCGGCAAGGCCCTTTGCGGCCGGTTCGATCGCTTCAATCTCCGTCGGGCCGATCCGGGTCAGTCCGGGCACCCGGTTGGCCCGCGCCCGGCGTTCGAGCTCGTCCAGGCGCGGCAGTTCGGATTCTCTGGTCGCGACGATCAGCTTGCCGCTGGCCCGCCAGGGCAGATCCCGATCCTGGCAGTAATCCCGGAGCCGGGCTGCACCTTCGACGCATAGCCTTGCCCGGAGCGAACCGGGCTCGTAGTACACCCCGGCATGGACCACACCGGAGTTGTGGGAGGACTGGTGAGCTGCCAGTCGCTGTTCGGCTTCGAGCAGGCATACCTCGGCGTCGGGCTGTCGAAGTTTGAGTTCGCGGGCGACGGCCAAGCCGAGAATTCCCCCGCCCACCACGGCAATGTCGCAGGTGCGTGGCGGTCGATCGGTCCGGCTCATGCCCCGATTATCGGCAACCGGGCAAGTCGAACGCCCCGGAACCGCAGCGGCGAACTCCACGGATCCCCAGCGGCGAACTCCGCGGTGGGTCGGAAAACCGGTACTTCGACCGGAAATCCGACCCACCGGGTGGTCGGGGCTCTCAGACGGCGACCAGTTCGTCTTCCGGTTCGCCGACCGCGGCCACGAGTTCACCCAGTTCGGCCATCAGAGTGGCCAGCTCGGTCCGGGCCTGCTCGTCGACCAGACGGCCGGCCTCGAGCTTCTCGTCGACCTTGCCGATCGCCAGCTCGCGCTCGACGGCCGGGGTGCCGGTGATGGTGAACGACTTGCGGAGCGACTGGTTGGCCCAGATTCCGCCGAAGGGCATCGGGCTCTGGGAGACGATCGCCGCCGGCTTGCCGGCCAGTGACGAAGCCTTGTGGGGCCGTGATGCCCAGTCGATCGCGTTCTTCAGGTAGCCGGGGGGACCCGCGTTGAACTCGGGGGTGACCACGAGCAGGGCATCGGCCGCATTGATCTGGCGGCGTAGATCCTCGACCCCGTCCGGAACCGGTTCGGGCCCGTCGTCGGTCGTGTCGTGATCTGCGTTGTAGGGCGGGACCGCAGCCAGGGCCTGGTAGATCTCGACCTCGGCGCCGTCCGGAGCGAGATCGCCTGCAGCGCGGGCAATTTGCTCCGAGAACGAGTTGGCCCGCAGGCTGCCGACGATGGCGAGGACCTTCATGGCTACTCGCCCGCCTTGATCGCCTCGACGGTGAGGACGAGCCGGACCTTTTCGGCGACGACGGCGGCGCCGTTGTCGAGGGTTGCGCCCCAGGAGATTCCGTAGTCGTTGCGGTTGACCTCACCGCTGGCCTTGAGGCTGAGGACCGAGCTTCCGTCCATGCCGATTCCAGCGCCTTCAACCTCTACGGTGAGGGTCACCGGGTTGGTGGTGCCGCGGAGGATCAGGTCACCGGTGACCTCGTAGGTCTCGCCGTCGGTCTCGTTCACGTCCGTTGAAACGAAGGTCCCTTTGGGGTGGTTCCCGGCATCGAAGAAATCGGCCGACTGCAGGTGGCCGATCAGTTGCTTCTCGGGTACGTCGACGCTGGCGACTTCGATCGAACCTTCGATTGCCTCGATTCCTGATTCGCCGACGGCGATATTACCTTCGAAGGCGCCGAAGCTGCCCCGGAAGGTGGAAATGCCGAGGTGCTTGACCTCGAAGCCGACGTGGCTGTGGACCGTGTCGATGCGGTAGTTGCCGGTCTCGATTCGTACTGCCTGTTCGGTGGTGCTCATCGTGTTTTCCTTCGTTCTCCAGTGAGATTGATGTTGAGTGGTCAAAAGTTGCGTGAGCAACGTTCCTGCGGACACCGTATCAGATTTAGTTGCGTTGTCAACTACATGCGCTACAATCCGTCCAATGGCACAGGCGACCGCGACAGGACCAGCAGCCGTGGCGGGACAGAATTCCGCACATGAGGCTGCCTTCCAGGCGATCCGCAGCACCTACCTGCTGATGTCGGAACGATTCGAAAAGGAACTGGCCGACGCCGGTCTCCCCGACCTGGGCTTCTACGGGGTGTTGCTCGCGCTGAGCGATTCGGAAGAGCCCAGCCGGCCCCGTGACCTGCTCTGCAAGGTCAGTGTGACCAAGAGCGGTCTCACCCGGCTGGTCGACCGGATCGAGAAGGCCGGCCTGGTGGAACGAACCTACTGCCCCTCGGACCGTCGCGGCACCTACCTTGTGATCACCGACCAGGGCCGCGAAACACTGTCCAGGATGCTGCCGGTGCGGGAAAGAGTGTTCACCGAGTCCTTCAGCCAACTGGTCAGCGAACAGGATGCCGAAATGATCGCCCGCGCCCTGGGGGAGGTCACCGGGGCGGTTCTTCAATCACTGAACGCCGACGGCTTCTGCGATGCCGCGTAGCGCTCAGCCGACGGGCGCATCAGGTCCGGGACCGCCGGGTTGCCCCGGGGCATCCCGCTCGAGTGGTGGAATGGCCAACTGATCGGGCTGGGCCTCCCAGGACTGGATCACAGGCAGCCGCCACATCAGGCTGGCCGCGACCAGCCCGAGGGCGGCGGCCAGCATCGCCAGGAACCACTGTGGCGCTCCGAGCATCGACATGTCGAAGAACTGACGCAACTGCGGCACCGCGAGAATTCCGGCGAAGAGAGCACCGAGACCGGCAATCATCGCCAGCATGTAACTCTGGATCGCGATGTGTTCCCGGCCCGGTCCCCTTTCGAGGAGCAGGACGAAACAGAAGCCGAGGATGATCAGGGTCGTGGTCGCAGCGGTCCGGCCGTCCTCGAGGCTGCCGCCCGCGACCGAGTCGACGAGGAAGAAGGAAAGGATCGAGGCAAGGGCGGTGGCAACCCCGGCCGGGATCGCGAAGGCGCCGAGCGCCCGCAGCAGCCGGCCCCTGTACAGCGGGCCGTCGGAAGGGGCGAGCGCCAGCACGAAGGATGGGATTCCGATCGTCAGGAACGCGGCCAGGGTCAGGTGGCGGGGAAGGAACGGAAAGGTGAATCCCGGGACCGAAACAAGCATGATCAGCGCCGCCGCGTAGACGGTCTTGGTCAGGTAGAGGCGGCCCAGGCGATGGATGTTCCGGGCGATCCGGCGGCCTTCGGCAATCGCCTCCGGCAGCCGTTCGAACTGGTCCCTGAGCAACACAACGTCGGCTACACCCTTGGTGACCTGGCTGCCGGAGCCCATGGCGACCGCCATCCGGGCCCGTTTCAGGGCCGGCACATCATTGACGCCGTCACCGATCATCGCCGTGTAGGCCCCGGAAGCCGCCAGGGCCGAGACCAGTTGCCGCTTCTGGTCGGGCCGAATCCGGCAGAAAACCGTGTTCGAGGTCGCGACCCTGGCCAGTTCGTCCTCATCCTCGGGCAGATCCGGTCCTTCCACAACCCCGGCGTCAGCCGGAATGCCAACTGCCGCCGCGACCGCGGTCACGGTGGCCCGGGCATCGCCGGAGATCAGCTTCAGCGCGACCTCTTCACGGCGCAACCCGACCGTGCGGCGGCGCGGCCCGACCGTGAGCCCAACGTCGGCCGGTTGCAGACTCTCCCGGTGGCGGGTCAGGAACGACCCGAGCGCATCACGATCCATGCACACCAGTATCCGCGGC
>JBGAOF010000141.1:0-5711 GCA_044221915.1 Solirubrobacterales bacterium | reverse complement strand
AGGATGAATCCTCGCTGGGTCGAATTGCCGATCCGCTGGCCGGTTCCTGGTACGGCGAGGAGCTGACCGACGAGCTGGCGAAAGCCGGCTGGGAACGCTTCCGGGAAATCGAGCGTGAGGGCGGGGCGCTGGCAGCGTTGCGCTCCGGCCTGATCACAACCACCCTGGCCGGCCTGGCCGACGAACGCGAAGACGATCTCGATCATCGCCGCCGGGTGATGACCGGGGTCAACGAGTTTCCCCTGCTTGGTGACGACGGCACCGATCCCGCGCCGCCGGACCGCTCCAGGGTGACTGGTGACGGTACCCGGCTGCTTGAGCGCCCCGAACTCTCCGGTCTTGACCGACTGGCCGAGGCCGGTCTTGAAGAACGATTGGATGCGGCCACTTCACTCGCTTCTTCCGGGGCTCGCATCGACGAACTGTCGGCCGCAACTGCCGGGCAGACATTCTCGCTCCCCGCCCTCAATCCCAGGCACGACTCATCCCGCTTCGAGGCCCTGCGCCTCGCTGCGCTTGAACACGAAGAATCCGGCGGGACCCGCCCCCGGATTTTCCTGGCCTCGATGGGTTCGATTGCCAGCCACGTCAATCTGGCCAACTGGGCCAAGAGTTTCTTCGAGGTGGGCGGCATCGAGACCGTTCCCAGCGGGTCCCTCGAAGGTAACGAGAACCTGGCTGGAGCTTTCAAGGACGGCGGCTTTCAACTGGTAGCCGTCTGCGCAGGGCGAAACGAGAGCCCCGGGGATGTGGCGGATCTCGTCGCCCGGCTCCGTGAGGCCGGCGCGGAATACATCTACATGGTCAACTCGGCCCCGGGACTGAACGAAGCGGCGATGGGGGCCGGCGCCGATGAACTGGTGAAAAGCGGCATCAACCTGACCGGGGTACTGGCCGCGACGCTGGCCCGGCTCGGAGTGGAGGTGAAGGCATGAGCCTGATCCCTGATTTCTCGGCAGTTGATCTGGGCCCGGTCGAGGGCTCGGCAGCCGACCCCTCCGAGCTCGAGGCGATCCTTGAAGCGAACCGTGATCCGGGCGGCGATGAGCTCCACTGGGAGACCCCGGAAGGGATCACCCTTGAGGCGGCCTACACGTCGTCGGCCCTGGACGAGGTCGATTTCCTTGACACAAAGCCGGGCTTTCCGCCCTTTCTGCGCGGGCCGTATCCGTCGATGTACGTCAACAAGCCCTGGACGATCCGCCAGTACGCCGGATACTCCACGGCGGAGGAATCAAACGCCTTCTACCGCCGCAACCTGGCGGCCGGCCAGAAGGGTCTCTCGATCGCCTTCGATCTCGCCACCCACCGCGGTTACGACTCCGACCACGAACGGGTCGCCGGTGATGTCGGCATGGCCGGTGTCGCGATCGATTCGATCTATGACATGCGCACCCTCTTCGACGGGATTCCGCTTGAGGAGATGTCGGTTTCGATGACCATGAACGGGGCGGTGCTCCCGGTCCTTTCGCTGTTCATCGCCGCCGCCGAGGAACAGGGGGTGCCGCATGATCAGATCACCGGCACCATCCAGAACGACATCCTCAAGGAGTTCATGGTGCGGAACACGTACATCTATCCACCCCGGCCTTCGATGCGGATCGTCTCCGACATCATCGGTTACACCTCGAAGCAACTGCCCCGCTTCAACTCGATTTCGATCTCCGGCTACCACATGCAGGAGGCCGGGGCGTCCGCTGACCTCGAACTCGGCTACACCCTCTCGGACGGGGTCGAGTACGTGAAGGCGGCGCTCGATTCCGGGCTCGAGATCGACCAGTTCGCGCCCCGGCTGTCCTTTTTCTGGGCGATCGGCATGAACTTCTTCATGGAGGTCGCGAAAATGCGGGCCGGCCGGCTGCTCTGGGCATCCCTCATCAAGGAGTTCTCTCCGAAGAAGGACCGGTCGATGTCGCTTCGGACCCATTGCCAGACTTCGGGCTGGAGCCTCGCAGCCCAGGATGCGTACAACAACGTGGTTCGCACCTGCGTTGAGGCGATGGCCGCAACCCAGGGTCACACTCAGTCGCTGCACACCAACGCGCTCGATGAAGCGCTCGGTCTGCCCTCGGATTTCAGCGCCCGCATCGCTCGCCAGACCCAGCTCTTCCTGCAGCAGGAATCCGGGACAACCCGTGTGATCGACCCTTGGGCCGGCAGCTACTACGTTGAGTACCTGACCAGGCAGCTGGCCCTGAAGGCCCTCGCTCACATGAAGGAAATTGACGAGGCCGGCGGGATGACCGAGGCGATCGCGAGGGGCATTCCGAAACTCCGGATCGAAGAATCGGCCGCCCGCACCCAGGCCCGGATCGACTCCGGCAAGCAGACCGTGGTCGGCGTGAATTCGTACAAGCCGGAGAACGATTCGATCGTCAACGTGCTGAAGATCGACAACAATGAAGTCCGTGCTGCCCAGCTTGCCAAGCTGGAACGCCTGCGGGCCGAACGAGACGAAGAGGTGGTCCAGGAGACCCTTGAGCACCTGACCAACGCCGCCCGTAGCGGGGAAGGCAACCTGCTTGACCTCGGGATCAAGGCCGCACGTGCACATGCCACGGTCGGGGAAATCAGCTACGCGCTGGAGAAGGAGTACGGTCGTCACTCGGCCGAGATCAAGTCGATCGGCGGCGTCTACAAACAGGAGGTCGGAGTGGAAACCGGTTCGTTTGCCGGCACGGTCCGTCTGGTTGAGCAGTTCGAGAAGGCCGATGGCCGCCGTCCCCGCATCCTGGTCGCGAAGATGGGGCAGGACGGCCACGACCGTGGTCAGAAGGTAATCGCGACCGCGTTTGCCGACCTCGGCTTCGATGTTGACATCGGGCCTTTGTTCCAGACCCCTGAGGAGGTGGCGCGACAGGCGGTGGAGGCCGATGTCCACGCGGTCGGGGTGAGCACCCTGGCTGCCGGTCACCTGACGCTCGTTCCGGCCCTGCGCGAGGCACTCGACGAACTGGGCCGGGGCGATATAGCGATCGTCGCCGGAGGGGTGATCCCGCCGGTTGATTTCGAGCCGCTGAAAGAAGCGGGGGCCGACCTCATCTTCCCGCCGGGTACGGTGATCGGGGAAGCTGCCAGTGAACTTCTGGCACTCCTGATCGAGCGGCGCGGCCTCGACATCCAGACCCCTCCCGCTTCACACTGATGTCCGAACGCCCTTCGGTCCGGGAACTGAGCGAAGGGATTGCCCGTGGCGATCGTGGCGAGCTTTCGCGTGCGATAACTCTCGCCGAGAGCCGCCGCCCCGATGACCAGGAAGAGGCCCAGGATCTGATCGCCGGCCTGCTTCCCCGCACCGGGAAAGCGGTCCGGGTTGGGATCACCGGTGTTCCCGGGGCCGGTAAGTCAACAATGATCGAGGCTCTCGGTCTTGACCTCATCGAGCGGGGCCACAAGGTCGCGGTGCTGGTGGTCGATCCGACCAGTGTCCGTACCGGGGGTTCGATTCTCGGTGACAAGACCCGCATGAACAGGCTGAGCGCCGAGCCGAACGCGTACATCCGGCCATCTCCTTCGGGTGGTGTGCTGGGCGGGGTTGCCCGCAAGACACGGGAAGCGATGCTGCTTTGCGAGGCCGCAGGTTTTGATGTGATCATCGTCGAGTCGGTCGGCGTGGGCCAGTCTGAGGCAGAACTGGCCGAGATGGTCGACTGCCTGATGTTGTTGCTCGTGCCTGGTGCCGGCGACGAACTTCAGGGCATCAAGCGGGGCATCATGGAACTCGCCGATGTGATCGTGGTCAACAAGGCGGACGGCGACCGTCTTCATCTCGCCAAGCGTGCCCGCGGCGACTACCGGCACGCGCTGCGCATGCTCCCTCCCTCGACTCCAGGCTGGGAAACCCCGGTCCAGATTGCTTCTGCTGCCGAGGGCGTCGGGCTGGCCGAGGTGTGGGAGTCGGTTGAGAAGCATCGGATGCTGCTGGTGGAGAGCGGCCTCCTCGAAGAACGTCGCCGACTCCAGACCGAGCGCTGGCTCGATGCGATGATCGAGGAGGCGGTGCTCGCCGCGGTTCACCGGCGGGCCGGAGTTGACGAGGCGATCAGGCAGGCACGAGTCGACGTTGATGGGGGGAAGGTCACGGTCCCCCAGGCAACCCGCAGGGTGATTGAAGCGACAGGCCTCGCGCCCCGCGAGGAAGGCACCGGGCGATGATCGGGCCTACCGATGCCGAGATGCGGGTCCTTGGTTCGCTGATCGAAAAGCAGCGGACGACCCCCGACCAGTACCCGCTCACACTCAATTCTCTCCGCCTGGCCTGCAACCAGTCAACCAACCGCGAACCGGTAGTCGAGTTCGATGAGGCGACTGTCCGCCAGGCCTTGGGGGAGCTCGGCCGGCGCCGCTGGATCCGCGGGGCCTCCGGCCATACCAGCCGTTCCCCGAAGTGCCATGCCAGCCGTTCCCCGAAGTACCGCCACCTGTTTGATACCGAAATGGGCTTGGCCGACGACCAGATCTCGGTCCTTGCGGTTCTGATGCTGCGGGGCGAGCAAACCCCGGGGCAGCTCAAGCAGCGCGCGGAGCGGATGTTCGCGTTCCATGATCTGGATGCCCTCCAGACCACTCTGGATGCCTTGGCTTCGCGTGAACTGATCGAGCGGCTGCCGCGCCGGCCGGGGCAGAAGGAAGATCGCTACCGCCAGCGGGTGGGCGGCACCATGGGGGTTGGCGACAACGGGCGGCCGGTGGATGAGATGTCCGGACCCGGCCGGATCGAGGCGCTCGAAGAGCAGGTTGCCGGCCTGGCACGCGAGGTGGATGAACTTCGGGCCGGGCTCGCGGGCCTCCGCGAACAACTCGGCGAGTGAGAACCGGGGGCTACCCGGTGTGTTCGACCCGCATCGCCTGAGCGAGGGTCAGGCCGAGTACATGGGTGGCCGCATTGACCCGGATTGTTATCGGGCCGTCGAAGGGTTGCCGGTCGGTCAGCTCGAATCGGTCACCGACTCCGATGCCGCATTGGCTGAGGTAGGCCAGCATTTCCGGATTGGAATCTGACACCCGTACGAACCTGGCTGTGTCACCCGGTGCGAGATCGGCCAGGGCGACGGTCTCGCCTTCGACGATCTCGAGATGGCGATCCGGGATCGGGTCGCCATGCGGGTCAAAGCCGGGGTCGCCGAGCTTTGTGGAGATCAGCTCCGTGAGGTCCTCTGAAAGGGCGTGTTCAAGCACTTCCGCTTCATCGTGGACCCGGTCCCACGGGACATCCAGTACTTCGGCCAGGAAGAGCTCCAACAGGCGATGCCTTCGCAATACGGCCATCGCAACCCGGGTGCCTTCGGCGGTCAGTCTCACCCCGTGGTACGGAACCCGTTCCACCAGCCCGGCCCGGTCGAGCTTCTTGATCATCGCTGAAACCGAGCCGGCCTTGACTCCCAGCTTGTCGGCCAGGTCGTTTGTGGACGCGGTTTCCTCACCCCAGCCGGTCAGCGAATAGATCGCCTTGGCGTAGTCCTCGACCGCCGCGGTCGGCAGGGTGTCTTCCCGGCTTCCGGTTTGTCTTGCAGGGGCGGAACTCACAGGTTGAGCCTAGCCAAAACCCGGGCGGGAACCGGATTCCAAGGCTGGTTTTCGATGTGTGACCGGTCCTGTGGACCGTCAGACGTTGAACTTGAAATCGACCACATCGCCATCCTGCATCACGTAATCCTTGCCTTCCAGGCGAACCTTGCCGGCGGCCTTTGCGTCGGCCATCGAGCCAAGCT
>JBGAOF010000140.1:0-5767 GCA_044221915.1 Solirubrobacterales bacterium | reverse complement strand
GGAACATGCTCGGCGAACTTGAACAGGCGCCGTCCCCGGGCGTCGAGACCGCGTTTGGCGCTGCGGCGGTAGAAGTCCCTGCTGACCTCGTATCCGTCGGCCTCGGGTACCGGTCCGTAGAGGAACTCGGAGGTGATCAGCTCTACCTCTGCGCCTTCCGCAGCCAGGGCGGCGGCCAGCGACCGGTCATATGGCGGGGTGAAGGCCGAGGGGTCGATCAGCTTTACGTTCACGTTCGGGATTATCGTGGGCGGGCGTGAATGACTTACCTGAGACAGCCCAGACTGCAAGCGAAGCCGCGAATCCGGACCTCAGCTACTGCGTGGTCAACAATGACGGACGGGAGTATCTGCTCGCCTGCCTGAAAGCCATCGAGAGTTTCCATCCGCGGACGCTGAGCCGAGAGGTACTGGTTCTCGACAATGCTTCGAGTGACGGCTCGGTTGAGGCGGTCCGCGAGCGGTTCCCGGCGGCGGAAGTGATCGCGCTCGACGCCAAGCAGGGGAAGGCGGCCAATGACTCACTGCTGCTGGAGCGGGCGCAGGGCCGTTACTGCTTGCTCCTGAACGAGGATTCGGAATTGCGGGCGGGGGCCGTTCCCGCGCTGGTCAGGGCGATGGACGATGATCCGCAGGCCGGGGCCGCCGGGGCTCAGCTGTTCGACGGTGACGGCAATGCCTATGCCTGCGCCTGGAAGTTCCCCGGGATCGAATCGGCGGTGGTGGGGGCCCTGTTCCTTCACTCGCGCCTGACCGTCCAAAGCCAGGGTGAGCTGACCCGCCAGGTCGACTGGGCCCAGTCCTCCGCCCTCATGGTCCGACGCGAGGCAGCGGAGGAAGTCGGCGGTCTCGACCCGCGATTCTTTGTCTATTACGACGAATGTGACTTCTGCAAGCGTCTCGCCGACGCTGGATGGCACACCCTTTATGTCCCGGCGGCGGAGGCGGTGCACCACAACCAGCTCTCGACCGATCTCTCCTCGGGCCTGCCCCGGATCGTCGAATTCCACCGCAACCGTGACCTTTACATGCGAAAGCACCACAACCGAGCCGCCGCTCTCGCGGTCCGCGTTCTCACCGCCTGGGCCTACGGATTGCGAACCATCGCGTCGGTCTTCATGCCGAAGGCGCCGACCCCGGTCTACTGGGCCCATGCCAGGCAGGCACTCTCTCCCTACCGGGGAGAGAGTCTCGCCGACCGGGCCAAGACCCGGAACTCAAACTCCCCCTGAGGGTGCCGCAGGTTTGCCACCAAACCGGTGGAGAACCTGCGGCACCCTCAGGGGCGCAGGTCTTCGTCCCACTGTTCGACCTCGACTGCCTCCGGCAACCCGCGGCGGCCGGCGCGGCCGGGCTCGCCACTGGCGGTAACGCCCTCCTTCTCCTCGCCGGCCGCCTTTCCGACCCGGCGTGCCTCGAGGACTTTCTCCTTCAGCGCTGCCGGTCGGGTCAACAACAGGAGCCACCGTCGCTCCCGCGGAGTGAAAAAACCCGTAAGCAGGAGCAGGAGGGGAAGTGCGGCAACCAGCAGCAACCGAACCGCCAGCCAGCCGAGCCCGGCATCTGGCACGAAGACCTCACCGACCGCAATCAGGACGGCGGTCGCGAACAGCACCTTCGCCAGCCGCAGCCACTCGTAGGGGACCGGGAAGAGCCGGCGGGTGAAGACGTACATCAGCACCACCACGACCAGGTACGAAACGACCAGAGCGACCCCGGCCCCGACGATTCCCCAGACTGGCAGGAGCAGGAGATTGAGGCCGATGTTGACTGCCAGTCCGGCGAAGGTTGCCGGCAGGTTGTATTCGGTGCGGCCAGTGCGGCCGAGTACAACCAGCAGCACCATGTAGAGGGCATAGAGGGCGGCGCCGGCGGAAACCGGCCCGACCACCTCGGCGGCATCAAAGAACTCCGGGGCGGCGAAGATCCTCAGCAGCCACGGGGCGACCAGCCAGAGGAAAGCGACCACAAAACTCATCACCACCACAAACCAGGTGACGACCGCCGAGTAGGCGAGCCGGGCCTCGTCGTCATCCTGGATCGAATAGGCGAGCGGCGGGAAGGCGAGCTGGAAGCCGCGCACGAGAACCGCGATGCCCTGCGACATCTTGATCGCGATCGAATAGAGCCCGGCCTCGGCCAGGCCGAGCGTACGGGCGATCAGGATCCGGTCGATGAAGCTGAGCGAGTAAAGCGAGAGCTCCGCCGGCATGGTCGGCAGGCCGAAACTCATCATCCGGCCCAGAAGCGGCCGGTCGGGCAGCAGGGCGAGACGCCTCCGGTTGTAGGCGATCAGGCCGAGAACTATCAGGAGTCCGGTGCCGTAACTGCCGAGCAGCAGCCCTTCGGCGCCAAGGTCCAGGGGGACGACGAGAACGACCGTAACCGGGATCGTCAACAGGACGGAGAGCATTGTCACGGTGAAGAAGGCCCGGGCGCGCTCATCGAGCCGGAAGATCGTGAGCAGATATTCGGAAAGGGTGAGAACGAAAAGCCCGACGATCGCCGTCCGGCCAAGGGTCGGGTCGGACTCCCCCAGCAGCAGTTCGGAAACCGGGCCGGCGAAGGGCATCAGCACAACCACTGAAACAAGCCCCGCCCAGAACAGGGTGGCAAAGGAAGTCGAGACGACCCGGTCGGGATCCTCTCCCTGCTTGTAGTAGAAGCGGAGCAGGGCCTCGACCACCCCGAGGCGAATCACGATCGAAACCGCGACCACCGCCGAAAACATGACCTCGGCGGCGCCGTAATCCGCCGGGGTCAGGTAGCGCGTGTAAAGCGGCAGCAGGGCGACCGCGATCAGCTTCGAGCCGATGCTGGCCGCCGTGTAGGCGGCTCCGGTTGTCGCTAGGCGGCGGAGGTAACCCGACATGGGAAAGCGAGGCTATAGCCGATCGCAACCAGAACCCAGGTCACCGGGTCATCGAGGAATCCTGCGTAAGTGAGAGTGTGGACCAGCACCGCGACAAAAGCGGCGAGCATGGCGGCCCTCGCCGCCGGAGGGCCACGCTCGGGATCGACCGTACCGCGGGAGGCCCCGAGACCGGGCATCACCTTGCGCATCCCGGCCAGCAGGACGGCGAAAATGCTGGCGATCAAAGCGAGATAGAGGGCCAGGCCAACCAGTCCCTGCTCGGCCGCAACGGTAATCGGTTCGGTATGAGATTCCGTCACCGGTGCGTTGGGTCCGGCAACCTCGCGTTTGAAGGCAACCGAAAATGAGCCCGGGCCGTAGCCATAGACCGGCCTCGCCTGGAAAAGGTCGAATCCCCCCTCGACCAGATTCGCCCGGCCACTGGTCTGCTTGTTCAAGGCTCCGAGATCGAGTTTGATCAGGCCGCCGGCGAAGGTTCCGAAGAGGATCACCGCGACAATCAGGGCCCCGATACCCGCGACAACCCACTTGAGGCTCCAGCGCAAGGCGACGAGGGTTCCGAGGCCGGCGATCAGGGCAACAAAACTCGACTGCGAAAAGGTGGTCATCAGGGCGAGCCAGAGCAAGGCCGAGATCAGGGCGAGCAGGATTGACTCCCGGCCGGGTTTCATCCAGAGCAGGGTGGCGGCAACCATGGTGATCGCCAGGGCGAGATAGCGGCCGAAAACATTCGGATCCCAGAAGAGCGAATTCACCCGGAAGTAGACATGGAAGTCATTCGATCGGATGACGACCTGATTCCAGAGCAGGTCGCGAGTCGCGTACTCGACAAAGGCGACCAGGGCGCAGGCCAGAGCGAGACCGACAACCACAGCCAGGAGAATACGAAGCCGCCTCGTATTCCATTCGACCTCGGTCATCAGGGCGAAGACCACCCCGAACGGGATCAGAAAGAAGCAGAGGTTCTGCAGGCCGGTCGAGCGATCATCCGTGTAGAAGAGACCAAGTGCGTAGACGATCACCGTGATTGCCAGAAGGGGCTTCAGCCCGCGGGCAAGACCGGTGGGCTCCACCGTCGGCCCGGACTGGAGGAGATCACCCCGGCGGGTCCGGAGAAGCGAAGCCAGAACGCCGCCGCCCATCACGAGGTAGAGCGGGACCAGGAGATTTGCGTCTTCCCCGCCAAGGTTGAGGGGGATCCGGAAAGGCAGCGCGACCAGAACCAGGACTGGCAGGGCAACCGGCCAGCGACCGATGACCCAGGCGAGGGACGCGACCAGCCCAAGGGTCAGGGCCAGGGCCACGACGAGCAGGCCGGGTGAACTTCTCAGTTCGGTGATCGGACCGGAATGCCACTGGTCACCGGCGATCAGGACCGGGACAAGGATGGCGGCGACAGCCATCGCGCCGGAACGCCGGAACGAAGGCCGGTCGAGGATCGCGACGGCCAGGGCGAGGGCAGCAACCAGGGCGACGAGAGCCTCGATCACCGGCCAGCCCCTTCATGTGGAATTACGTTCCCCCGGGTGCCGCCGGGCAGATCCGGACGCGCGCAGCCGGAAGCGCCGCGAGGCTTGTACTTGTGAAGGCGGATCCACCCGGGCAGGTAAAGCACCCGGCCTTCACCCTGCATGGTGACCCGGACCCGGTACTTGCCGGTCAGGGGAATGTGCCCGTTTTCCTTGCGGCCATCCCAGACCAGCCTGTGTTCCCGGTAACGCTTGAAGAACCGGTCGCGGGCGAGGGTACGGATCGGGTTGCCGCCGCGGCCAATGATCTCGACATCGGCGATGTCTGACCTGGTCGTCCGGAAGTTGATCGACATCCGGTCCCGTTTGCAATCCCCGTTCGGACTGAACACTGTGGGGGCAGCCCCGTTGGCGGTGAAACCGAGTACCCGGTACTCGACCCGGTCGATCACCAGCGGCTCACGCTTGAGTCGCTGCGAAATACCGAAAGCCGCCACCGTCCCGGCGAGCAGCAGACCGATCGTGAGTGGTGCCAACCAGCCCAGGCTGCGGAACCCGGCGCGGCTTTCCATCTACTCCCCGGGCAGCGGGCCGTGGTCTGTACCGATCACCACGGTGACATCGGCGCCGGAGGAAAGGTCCGTGATGTCCGGGGTCATCGCTTCGGTGCTCTCGATGCCGACCGCCTTGCCGACCTTGCGGGCTTCGGACTGATGCCCGCTGGAGTACATGACGACGCTGCCGGTGAAGGTGTCGGGAGCGTCAGTGACGACACCGGTCTGGAAGCCATCCTTCTCGAGCGCGTCGGCGTACTCGGCCGCAAGTCCGGCCTCGGCACCACCGGTGCCGTTCAACACCCCGACTGTGACTTCGGACGGCTTGACGTTCTGGCCTTGCTTGCCGGCCGCGGCCTGGCGGCTCTGACTGCCCGACTGGCCACTGTCGGAACCGAGCAGGGTTGTCGCCGCCCAGGCAGCGGCGGCCCCGAGCACCAGTACCGCAGCGACGATCGCAATGATCCGGCCACTACGCCCGAGGCGATCCCAGAAGGACGGCTGGGCGAGACCGGCCCGCTCGATGCGGCGCTCCTCCCGGTCCGCGAGGACCCGAAGCTCGGCCGAGCGTTCTTCGGCGACTATTTCACTGACCTCCCGGACCTCCGCATCCCTTTCCGGCGCGCCGCCCGCCCATTCCCGGAGGCGACGAATGTCACGGGCCTGCGAGAACACGATGAAGGTGAGCACACCCAGAGCGAGCAAGGCGACGATGCCGGCGTAGGCACCTGCGGTCTGGATAAGGTCGGTCAACGGGTCTCCACTCTTCTGGTTAGCTGCGGTGTCTCGGCCGGGGCGGGAGGGTTGCTGTTCCGGAACGCCGGCCGGAGCATGTTATTTGGCCCGGGACGATCAATGCGCTTCCGGGAC
>JBGAOF010000013.1:6220-18768 GCA_044221915.1 Solirubrobacterales bacterium | reverse complement strand
GGGTGGATGCCCTGAAGGCGGGCGCTGGCCCGTTGCTTCAGATCGGCAAGCGCATCACCAAACGCGGCTCCTGATCCGCTTCGAATGCACCGAGAGCGGAGTTTTCGGCAAATAGGTCTGAAAAATCGACTTTCGATGCCCGGCCGCCCGGCGGGGTCGGCCGCGGCCGGCCGGGCAGGCCTGGCCTGTGTGCTCCTGGCTGCTGCCTTGGCGTTCACCGGATGCGGATCGGGAGATGGCCAGAGTGCTCCGGGCCCGGCCGCGGCGGATTCAGCTGCGTCGCGTCCGGCCACTTCGGGCGGCGACGCCGGCAAGGACGGCGCGGCCCAGGGCCCGGTGACCGCGGCTGGCAGCGGGCAGGAGACAGACCTGCCGGCTTCACACTGCCCGGCTGATTCGCCGAACTGTGTCGTTGCCAGTGGGAGGGTGATCTACGTTGAGAAGGTTGACCCGGACGGTGACGGCGACGCCCATTTCGTAACCGTCTCCCGGCAAGGCGTGACGATGCCCGGGATCACGGTCTTCGATGTTCGGGCCGACCTGCGACCGGACCCGCTCCCCGGTGTCGGCGACCTGGTCGGCGGTGCCGGCCCGGTCTACACGGGATCAAAGGGACAGAAGCAGATCGAGGTGATCGAGTTCCAGGTGGCCCGCTGACCGGGTCATGCCCAATCTGAACCCGGTAGCCGGGACCCGGGCCTGCCACTATCCGGACGGTCCCTCGTCGCCGGGACCCGGGCCTGCCACTATCCGGACGGTCCCTCGTCGCCGGGACCCGGGCCGACCTGTACCCGGGCCCGTTGTACTTCGGGCGGCATCGTCGGCGAGCCGGACCACGGCGGCGCGACCCTGCATGAAAGCCGACCCGCTGCCGTGAGCTGCTGAGGCCTGCGGGATACATGGGAGACTGCGCCGGATGAACGAGGGTGCTGAAAGTGCGATCAGGCTGAGGGAGCTCGGACGGGATTACGGTGACCGCCCGGCCCTGGCCGCGGTCGATCTTGACCTGTCGGTGGGGGCATCCCTCGCTGTGCTTGGGCCGAACGGTTCCGGCAAGAGCACCCTGCTCCGGGTGCTGGCCACCCTGCTCAGGCCCAGCCGTGGACAAGTGGCGGTCTTCGGCATCTCGCTGCCCCGCGAGGCCTGGAAGCTCCGTGGCCGGATCGGCTACCTGGGGCATGAGCCGATGCTTTACGAGGACTTGACCGGTCGTGAAAACCTCGAATTTCAGGCTCGGCTTCACGGGCTGGACGAGGACGAGGCGGCCGCCCGGATCGAGACCGATCTCGATCGCCTCGGCATGCGGGGTCGGGCGGACTACCGGGTCAGCGACTATTCGGCCGGGATGAAGCAGCGGATCGCGATCTGCCGGGCGGTACTCCACCGGCCGCCCCTGCTGCTGCTGGATGAGCCGGATTCAAACCTCGATCCGGAAGGCCGCGAGGCAGCCCGGCAACTGATCGGCCAGCCCCGGGAGCTGGACTGGGGATCTGACCTGCCGGTGACCCGTGTTGCGGTCTCACACGATCCGGAAAAAGCCCGGGCCGAGGCCGATCAGGTACTTGAACTGGAAATCGGGGTCGCGGCGTGACCTCCTCCAGGCGGGCATTCGCGGCGATCGTCGGCAAGGACCTGCGCACCGAATTGCGGACGATGCGTTCCCTGCCGGCAATGATCCTTTTCGCGGTCACGACTTTCGTGATTTTTCGCTTCGGCCTCGATCGCACAGTGCTTTCCGGCAGCCTCGCCTCGGGCGTGGTCTGGACCACTCTGCTTTTCGCGGCGGTGCTCGGGATCAACCGTGTCTTCCTCCCGGAAAGGGAGGAGGGGGGCTTCGACGCGTTCCGGCTGGCACCGGTGGACCGGCCGGTGCTCTTTGTCGCGAAGGCCACGGTTCTCTTTCTTTATCTGCTGGTGCTCGAACTGATCGTGGTCCCGATCTTCGCGATCTTCTTTCTCCAGGAATGGGCTGGGCTGCTGCCCCTGCTGGCGATTCTGCTGGCGACCAACCTCGGGTTCGCGGCCCTGGGAACCCTGATCTCCTCGATGGCCGTCAACTCCCGGGCTCGTGACTTGCTGGTCCCGCTGCTCCTGCTGCCGCTCGTTGTGCCGGTGATGATCGGCGCAACCGGGGCCACGGCACCTCTGCTGGAACCCGGTGGGCCGACCTACGACAAGTTCGGGACATGGCTTCTTGTCCTCGGTCTATACGATGGGGTCTTCTGCATCCTCGGGTACGCCGTTTTCGACTTCCTGCTTGAAGACTGACGCTGTCCCGGGCGACGAGCCGAAATGTCGGGACGCGGCCTAAGACAACTCTCAATCCTCACGACGCTGGTTTTGCTGGCCGGATACGGGCTGGTGTTTTTCTGGGCGCCAATGGATGCCGACCAGGGCTTCAAGCAGAAGATCTTCTACCTGCACGTGCCTTTGGCGATCGTCGCGCTGGTCGGTTTCATGGCTGCGGGTGTCGAGGGGTACCGTCACCTTCGCTCCGACGACCGGCGCCATGACGCAAACTCCTATGTTTTCATCCACATTTCGGTGGTTTTCGGGGTTGCGACTCTGATCAGCGGCATGCTCTGGGCCAAGGCCTCCTGGGGGCATTTCTGGGTCTGGGATGAACCGACACTGGTCAGTTTCCTGATCGTCTTCCTTCTCTACTGCACCTACTATCCGTTCCGTTACGCGATCGAGGACCGCGACCGACAGGCCCGTTACGCCTCGGTTTTCGCGATCACTGCCGGTGCCTTCGTGCCGCTGAACTTCCTCGCTGTGAGGATGGCCGAGAGCCTCATCCACCCGCGGGTTTTCGCGACCAGTCAGGGTGGTCTGCCGGCCTCGATGGCGGTCGCCTTCCTGGTTTGTCTGGCCGGCATGGGCCTGCTCTGGGTGACCCTGGTGAAGCTGGAACTGCTCGGCAAGCAGACCTCCGGACAGGTTTCGAGACTGCGCCGCGCCCTGGAAGCGGAAGGTTTCGGCCAGAGCCGGGAGCCCTCCGGCACGGTCGGCCGCCGCATCGCCCCCAACCTGGAAAGCAAATGATCGATGTTTGACAACGTCCCCAACGATTCAACCGGCTACGTATTCATTGCGTACATCGTCTTCCTCGCCCTGCTGCTGATCTATCTCGGCATTCTCGGGGCGAAGTTCCAACGGATCAACCGCGAGGTAGCGGACCTGACCGCCGAGGTCGAAGCGGGCCGGGACGCCGGTACGGAAGGTACGGCCCCGGCCGATCCCGGGGCAAGAGAAACATCCGGTGCCTGACCTCCTCGCATTCGGCCTTTCCCACAAGACAGCTCCGCTGGAGCTCCGCGAGAAACTCGCCCTTCCGGAGGGCCGTGCGGCCAGCCTCATGGTCGATCTGACCGGCTCCGGCCCGGTCACCGAGGCGACCGTCCTCTCCACCTGCAACCGGACCGAGCTTTACCTGGTTGCCACCGACCCGGAAGCTGCCGGCTCCGAGGTCCCGGGTGAACTCTCGTCTCGGGCCGGGGTCGGGCCGGAGGACCTGGGCTCCCATTCCTATTCCCTGCACGGGCCGGAGGTCGCCCGCCACCTGTTCAGGGTCGCGGCCGGACTGGATTCAATGGTTCTTGGGGAATCGGAGATCCAGGGCCAGGTCAAACGGGCCCATGAGCTTGCTCTGGTCGAGGGGGCCTCGGGACCGATCCTGAACCGGCTCTTTCGGGCTGCGATCACGGCCGGTGGCAGGGTTAGGAGCGAGACCGGGATCGGCGAGAAAGGGACCTCCGTCGCCTCGGTTGCGGTAGCTGAAGCCCGTCGGACGCTGAATGGGCTCGACGGTCGCAAGGCCCTGGTGGTCGGGACCGGGGAGACTGCCGAGCGGCTTGCCCGGGCGCTCGGCACGGCCGGGGTGGAAATCGTCTTTCTGGCCAACCGCCACTTCGATCAGGCGCAGGAGCTGGCCGCCCGATTCGAAGGGGAAGCGGACCGGATCGCCGGGCTTTCCGGCTGGCTGGACCGGTCGGACCTGGTGTTCTCGGCGACCCGCTCGCCGGTCCACCTGATCGACCCGGAGCTGCTCGGGCCGGCGCTTGAGAGGCGTGAAGGCCGGCCACTCCTGCTGGTCGACCTGGCCTTGCCGCGCGACATCGACCCGGCGGTTCAGGGGATGCCTGGCGTCACGCTGATTGATCTCGACAGCCTGCAGCAGGTTGTCGAGGACAACACCGCGTGGCGGGAGGCTGAGGCGGCTCGGGCGGAGGGGATCATTGATTCGGAACTTGACCTTTTCGGCTCCTGGCTCGAATCGCTCGAAGTACTGCCGGTGATCGTCGAACTGCGGGAGCGGGCGGAAGGGATTGTCCGGCAGGTCCTCATCGAGAACGAAGGCAGCTTGGAGAATTTCGGCGAATCCGACCGCGAACGGGTTGAGCTGATCGTCGGCGCGATCGTCCAGCGCCTGCTGCATGACCCGACCCGGAAGCTGAGGGATGTCGCTGGAACCGAGGCCGCTTACGGGACCACCAGCCTGGTTCGCGATCTGTTCGGGCTTGACCTGCCGGATGATCGGGCTGGCCGGCAAATCACCGTCACTCGAAAGCGGCACGAAGCTTGAGCCTGACCGTTGCCACCCGTCCCAGCCATCTTGCCCTGGCCCAGGCGAAGCTGGTCACGACCGCGCTCGGCCTTGGCCCGGAATCCCTGCTTGAGGTCAAGGAACAGGCCACTTCGGGCGACAAGGAACGCTTTGTCCGCGGGGTTGAGCAGGCTGTTCTGGCCGGGCGGGCTGAGCTTGGAGTCCACTCGGCCAAGGATCTCCCCGGCGAGATGACGGCGGGGCTGACGATCGCCGGCGTGCCGAAAAGGGCCGACCCGCGGGATGTCTGGATCGGTCCCGGCTCGTCGGTTGGCGAGATCCCCGTGGGCATCCGGGTCGGAACTTCCAGCCTGCGGCGCCAGGCCCAGCTCGGGGCGCTCCGGCCGGATCTGGTCATGGTGCCGGTCCGGGGTAACGTCGACACCCGGCTGGCCCTCCTCAAGTCCGGCGAGGTTGACGCGCTGGTCCTCGCCAAGGCCGGTCTCGACCGGCTCGGGCGGGGTGAGGAGGCGAGTTTCACTTTCGATCCGGCCGAGATGACCCCGGCCGCCGGGCAGGGCGCCCTGGTTGTTCAGGGCCGGGTCAACGGCCCGGGTCTCGAGCTCGCAGCCGGGATCAGCGACGCTGACTCACAGACCGCCCTGCTGGCCGAACGGGCGACGGTGGTAAAGGTCGGGGCCGGCTGCGACAGTCCGGTCGGGTTCCACGCGACCGTGGCCGGTGACCGGCTGGAGATCACGGCGTTCGTCGGTCGCGCGGACGGTTCGGCCTGGCTGCGCGACCGGATTGAAGCCGACTCGTCAAGGCCGGTGGAATCCGGCCGTGAACTGGCCGGCCGCCTGATCGCCTCCGGCGCGGCCGAACTACTCGGAGGGACGGTGTGAACATGAGCCCGGCAGAGGCTGGTTCGGGGCCCTTGACGGTCGCCTTGGTCGGGGCCGGCCCGGGTGATCCCGGCCTGATGACCCGCCGCTCGCTGGAGCTGATCGCGGCCGCAGACATCATTTTTCACGACCGGCTGATCCCTCCCGGAGCGCTTTCCGGGGCAAGGCGGGAGGCGGAAATAGTGGATGTCGGCAAACGGCCCGGCCAGCCGGGTGTCGGCCAGGACGAGATCAACCGCCGGCTGGTTGAAGCCGGCCGGGCGGGACTCAGGGCGGTTCGGCTCAAGGGCGGTGATCCCTTCGTTTTCGGACGGGGTGCGGAGGAAGCGTCGGCCCTGCAGGCGGCCGGTGTCCCGTTCGAGGTGGTGCCCGGGGTGACCGCAGGTATTGCCGCGAGCGCCTGCGCGGGCATCCCGCTCACCCACCGGGGCCAGGCGGCGGCGGTCACCTTTGTGGCCGGTCATGAGGACCCGCAGAAGGAGGGCCCCGGTCTCGACCTCGCCGCGGTGGCGAAGCTGCACGGGACAATCGTCTTCTACATGGGCTTGAAGAATCTGGCCGCCAACGCGAACGAACTGATCAACGGCGGCCGGCCCCCCGGTGAGCCGGCGGCGGTGATCGAACGGGGGACCACGACCGGCCAGCGGACCGTCACCGGCAGCCTCGAGACCATCGCTGAGCTAAGCGACGCGGCAGGACTCCGGTCTCCCGCCCTGGTTGTGGTCGGCGAGGTGGTCCGGCTGCGCGAACAGCTGGCCTGGTTCGAGAGCCGGCCGCTTTTCGGCTGCCAGGTCGTGGTCACCCGTCCGCGCGACCGGAACCCGGTGCTGGCCGGGCGCCTGCGGGCGCTGGGCGCGCAGGTGATCGAGCTGCCCGTCTCGCGAACCGAGTTGATCGAGGCCGGCGACTCCCGGGTCGCAGACCCCCTGGCCAGGCTGAAGGACGGCGGGTTCGACCTCGTCTGTTTCACCAGCCCGGCCGGGGTGGACGCGCTCTTCGGCCTGCTCGGGACCGAAGGTCTCGATGCCCGGGTCTTCGCCGGCAAGGAGGTGGCCGTGATCGGACCGAGCACCGCCCGCAGCCTGGCCGGCCACGGTCTCAAGGCGGATCATCTGCCTCGCCGTTCGGTGTCCGAGGGGATGGTGAAAATGCTGGCGGAGTTGCCGCTGGAGGGCAGGCAAGTCCTGATCGCCCGGGCCGAGGAGGGGCGGGAACTGCTTCCGGATGCCCTGAAAGCCGGCGGTGCCGACGTGACCGTGATGCCGGTCTACCGGATGGTCGCCGAGCCGCCGCCGGATGAGCTGCTCGGCCAGGTGGCCGGGGCGGCCGTGATCGCTTTCAGTTCGGCATCATCGGTCCGGAACCTGCTCCGGGCCGGGGTTCGCGTTGCCCCTGAGGGACCGAAGGTGGTGACGATCGGCCCGGCAACCAGCGAGGCGGCCCGAGAGGCGGGTCTCGACGTTGCCCTGGAGGCAGGCCGACATGACCTTGACGGCCTGGTCGAGGCGATCCAGGCTGCGGGGGCCTGAAGCAGCTCCGGCTCAGCCGCCGGCCGTGTATTTCGCTTTCCGCAAGGTCAGGCTGGCCTTGCACTTGCCCTGCCAGGCCTTGATCGTGAATGTCGCCTTGTTCGCCGAAATGAATCGCCCGGTGATCGAGGTCCTCAGCTTCGGATAACTCGACTGTTTCGTTCCCCTGAAGGCGAAGTGATTTCTGGCGTTCGGTCCGACCGGGCGTTTCGGTGCAAAGTAGACGCCGGTGACGCCCTCGTAGGTGTAAAGCCCGTCGGGGGTGCAGGCCGCCCCGTTTTCCCTGAAAGCGAGGTTGGTGCTCACGCCGGTTATTTTTCGCTTCTCGGTGATTATGTAGCCGCTCTTCTTGCCAATCGCCTGGTAGTAGGCGCCGTCCTTGGGTTTCACCTTGGCCGAGGCCGGGGAAGCAAGGACTCCGGCAGCGAGCACAAGCGCAAGGGTGCCGATCAGGAGGTGGGGGTGTGCGAGTGACGTCTTCATGGGTAGATTGAATTACCACATGCGGACACCGAATACAAGGACCCCCCTGGTGGCGCTTGTCCTGACCCCTGCCTTGGTGCTGACAGCGGCGGTACTGGGCTGTCTGGCACCGGCTGCCTCGGCCTCGATCAACTGCCGTTACGTCGCGGCCGGGCCAGCCGGACCCCCCGGCAACCGATTGGAGATCCGGGCGAAGCGATTCGAGGAAGTGGTCGCCCTGCTGCCGGGCAACGGCGTGAACATCCGGGTGATGGATGACCGGCGGATGAAGCCGCTGGGCTGTATCGGCGGTCGACCGACCATGGTCAACCTGGACCTGATCGTTTTCACCGCTGGCCGCGGAGCTCTTGGTTCTTCGTTCTTTGTGGCTGACGCTCCCAACCTCGGCCCCGGGGCGAGCTTTGCCCAAGGCAAGGGAAGGGGGATCGGCATCGTCGTGAAGGGCCGCTCGATCAGTTTCGGGATCGGTGGCTCCCAGGTTGGCGATTCGATCAGAATGGGTATGGACGGCAAGAGTGCGGCAATTGATTTCTCACCTGAGCTTTTCGTCGTTGAGGATGGAATCGATGCGAGGATCTATGCCGGTTTCGCCAGCATTCTCGTCCGTGGAAGTGGGGGCGATGACCTGATTGCGGGAAGTAGTTTCGACTATTCTCAGACCTCTCTTGACGGCCCCCTGAGGAAAGTGCCGACCACGATCTACGGGGAACAGGGATCGGACCAGATTGCCGGTGGCAACTACCTGGACTATCTCGATGGAGGTCCCGGTGACGATCTTCTCATCGGTGCCGCAGGTTCCGACCAACTTTTTGGTGGCGGGGGCAAAGACGAGTTCTGGGCGGGGCCCGGTCGCGATGAGATCGATGCGATTGACCGTCGGTCCGGCGAAGTGGTCCAGTGTGGCAGGGGCAAAGACCTTGCTCGAATGGACCTGAAGGACAATGACCGGGATTGTGAGTCCTTCCGTTTCCCCTGATGGCCGGCCCGATGGCTGAGCCGCGCCCGGTCACTTTTCTGAGTGATTTCGGCTACAGCGACGAGTACGCCGGGGTCTGCCGGCTGGTGATCGGGCGGATCGATCTGCAGGTCCGGGTCATCGACATCACGCATGGAATCCCACCCGGTGATGTCCGTCGCGGGGCGCTTGCGCTCGCTGCCGCGGCCAGGTTTTCCGCCCCGGCAGTTCACCTCGCGGTGGTTGATCCCGGGGTCGGCAGCCGCAGGCGGGCCCTGGTCCTGACCTGTGGCGAGCACAGCCTGGTCGGCCCCGACAATGGCCTCCTCAGCCTCGCTGCTTCGGTCCTCGGCGGGGTGGAAGCCGCCTTTGATGTCTCTTCGACTGCGGTCCGGGTTGGCGGCAGTGACACTTTCCACGGCCGGGATGTCTTCAGTCCGGTCGCGGCGGAGCTCGCCCGGGGTACCGCTCCCGGGGAAATCGGGGAGGCGGTCGGTTTCAGTGAGCTGGTCACGCTTGATCTGCCCGAACCGAATGTCACGGCGTCGCGGACCGTTGCCCATGTGCTCTATGTCGACCAGTACGGCAACGCGGTTTTCAATCTCCACTCCGAGGCGCTTGACGGCACTTTCTTCACCGATGGCTCCGCGGTCCGGCTGGAAACAAGCCGGGAGAAGCTCGTGGTGCCTTTGGGTCGCACCTTCGCCGATGTCGAAGCCGGTGATCCGGTCCTGTTCACCGATTCGACCGGCTATCTCGCTCTCGCCGTCAACCGGGGCAGCGCTGCCAGCCGCTTCGGTCTCGGGCCCGACAACCAGGTTCGCTTCGCCCCGGTCCCGCCCCGCGGGTGATTCACGCGGCCCAGGCCGCTATTCAGCCGAGTCGAAGGACAATCGCGAACATGGTCGCCAGCAGAGTGCCGGCGAGCCCGAACATTCCGACCAGGAGAGTCCGCTGGAGGGCGGCAATCCGGTCCTCGAGCCGGTCGAACCGATCGTCGATCTGAGCGAACCGCTGGTCGATCTGCGCGAACCGCTGGTCGATCTGAGCGAATCGATCGTCGATCTGCGCGAACCGCTGGTCGATCTGAACGAACCGATCGTCTATCTGAACGAATCGATCGTCGACCTGCGCGAACCGCTGGTCGATCTGCGCGAACCGCTGGTCCACGCTGGCGAAACCGCCTCGCATGTAGCCGGCGAGGTCGTCCAGACGCTCATCGCTCCAAGCGGATCGTTCACGCGAAACAGGCATGGTTCCAGAGTAGCGCGAACTTCCCGAGCGGATGGCAGCTTTTGCGAATCCGAGAGCGGTTCGTAACGGACTTGTTGCAATTCGCCGACAGTCAATCGTCGCTAGCCTCCGGCGGGTGATTATCGGGCTTCCCCACCTGCATTTCCGTTCGATCGGTTCGACCAACGAACGGGCCCGGCAGGCAGCCACCGATGGTGCGCCGGGCGGTCTGCTGGTCACTGCGGCGGAGCAGACCGCCGGGCGGGGAAGACAGGGACGGCCGTGGGACACACCGGCCGGTGCGGCGCTGGCCTGGAGTGTTCTGATCCGCCAGCCGATCGAGGTTCCCGGCACATTGCCGTTGAAAGTCGGGGTCGGGGTTTGCGAGGCCGTCGAGTCCTTCGGTCTCGGCGGGGTCGAGCTGAAGTGGCCAAATGACGTCTGGATCTCCGGTCGCAAATGCGCCGGGATTCTGGTTGAGGCCCGTCCCGGCGAGGGCTGGGTCGTAGCCGGGGTGGGGTTGAACCTCGCGATCCCCGACGATGGCTTTCCGGAGGAGTTGCGCGGTCGCGCGACCTCGGTCGGTTCCGGGGTGAGCTTCGATCGGGCGGTGGTGGCGCTCAACAGCCGGGTCGGGGCGGCGCTTGACCGACCCGACGAAGAGACCCTCCAGGCGTTCTCCCGGCGGGACGCCCTGCGGGGCCGCCGGGTTGAGTGGGATGAAGGCAGCGGAACCGGAGCCGGGATCGACCGGCAGGGCAACCTGCTGGTTGAATCACCGACCGGCTGCCTCACCGCCCTCAATGCCGGTGAGGTTCACCTGTCGCTTCCGGTTGCCGAATGATCGCCGGGATGGATCTGGGCAAAGCCGGGGTGATCTGGCTGGGCGGGCGGGAGTTCCCGGTTGAAAGAACCGGGGCCGACAGACCGGTCGCCCGGCTCCGGAGCAATCGGCTGATGGTCGGTGGCGGCCGGGAACAGGCGCTGGCGGCGATCGACCGCTGGTACCGGCGTGAGGCACGGCGGCGGGTGGAGGCGCTGGCCAGCAGCGAAGGCGAACGGCTGGGACTCAAGGCCGCGAAGGTCCGGATCGGCAATCAGCGGACCAGGTGGGGCTCCTGCTCGACCAGCGGCACCCTCTCCTTCAACTGGCGGCTGGCGATCGGCTGTCCCGAGGCATTGCGTTACGTGGTTGTCCATGAGCTGGTCCATCTCGAGCATCCGAATCATTCCCGCCGCTTCTGGAACGCCCTCGGACATGCGATGCCGGATTGGAAGAGCGCGGCCACCTGGCTGCGAGCCAACGAGAGGGAACTTCTCGGCTGGAAGCCGGTACTGTCCTGAGGCTGGCCCGGGCTTCCCGGGATCGATGAAAACGACAGGCGGAAGGTGGTTTTCGTGAAGACAGTCGTCCTGCTTCTGGTCGGCCTTGTTATCGGCGGGGGAGCGGTCGCCCTGCTCAAGGGTTCCGGTGATGACGAAAAGCCGGATTCGTCGAACCCGCTCGGGGTGAGCAAGGTGGTCGGGCTCAGTCATCCGATCTCGGAGGACATCCCTCTTTGGCCCGGTGACCCGAAGGTGCGATTCAAAGAGGTCGCCAACTTCAAGGACGACGGTTACTTCCTGCGTGAGTTCTCGATCGGCGAGCACAGCGCGACCCACATGAACGCGCCCAATTCCTTTCACGCGAACGGGGCCGGGATGGATGCCTACAAGGACGAGGACCTGATCAAGCCGGCGGTGGTGATCGATGTTCGCGAGCTGGCTGCGGCCGATCCCGACTACGCCCTGACCAGGGATGACCTGCAGGCCTGGGAAGACGAAAACGGCGAGGTTCCGGCCGGCAGTGTGGTGCTGCTCGATACCGGCTGGGCCGAGAAGTGGGATGACCCGAAAAGTTTCTTCGGCTTTGACGGCAAGGGAAATATGCATTTCCCGGGGTTTGCCGGTGAAACCACCAGGTTCCTGCTTGACGAGCGGGACATCGCCGGGGTCGGAATCGACACCCATGGAGTGGATCCCAGCCTCGATGAGACCTACGCGACCAACACCGAGGTGCTCAAAGAGAACCGGATTGTCCTGGAGAACCTGACCCATCTCGATCAGCTGCCGGCAACCGGCTCGACGATCGTGATCGGGGCGCTCCGCCTCAAGGGCGGTTCCGGGACACCGGTCGAGGTGTTCGGGCTGGTGCCCTGACCGGCCGACGTTCATGATCGGGTAGGTTTGCCCGATGAGCTTCGGGCGAGGGGTTGGAAGGCGGCTTTCGGCAACGATCATCGGGGCAAGTCTTTCGCTGGCCCTGATCGCAGCCGGGGCGAACGTGGTCACGGCCGACGCCTCAACCAGGTCGAACCTGAACCGGGCCCTCGACCGGATCATGGAGGTTCCGAACGGCCCCCCCGGTATCTCGATGCAGATCGTGAAGAACGGGAAGTCGCAGTACTTCCGGCGTGGAGTCGCGAACGTGAAGACCGGCCACAGGCCGACCCTTCGCCAGCGTTTCCGGATCGCTTCGGTTGCCAAGGCTTTCAGTGGCGCGGTCGCCCTCAACCTGGTCGCGCAGGGCCGCCTGGGCCTGGATTCAACGATCGGCCAAATCCTCCCTGGCATGCTGCCGAAAGCAAGCCGGGTCACGCTGGGCCAGGCACTCCATCACACGGGCGGGCTGCCCGAGTACATCAAGTCGAAGGGCTTTTTCCGCCAGGCTTCCCGGAACCCGCTTGGTTTCGTCCCGCCCGGGCGGATCGTCTCCTGGGTGAGGAACGCGGGTCTCACCCACCGCCCGGGAACGAGATACGAGTACTCGGACACCGACAACATCGTGGTCGGCCTGATGGCGCAGCGGGTCACCGGAGTCCGCTACATCTGGCAGATTCGTGCGCTTGGTCGGCAGA
>JBGAOF010000013.1:0-6210 GCA_044221915.1 Solirubrobacterales bacterium | reverse complement strand
TTTCATGCCGGGCACGGTGCGGATGCCCGGCCCGTTCCTGCGGGGCTATGAAATCGTGCCGGGCAAACCTCCCGAGGATGTATCCCATGTGATCAACCCCTCCGGTGCCTGGGCCTCGGGCGGCATCGTGTCCACCTTGCCGAACCTGAGTCGCTTCTTCCGGGCCTATGTTTCCGGCCGGTTCTTCGGCAGCCAGTGCGCGACGATCAAGCGGGCCCAGCGGCAATGGGTGAGGGGCGAATCACAGCCCGCCGGTCCCGGCAACAACTGGGCCGGTCTCGGCCTGTTTCGCTATGTCACCAGATGTGGAGTGATGTACGGCCACACCGGTTCCTTCCCCGGGTATCGCGTCTTTGCGGCCAGCTCGGCGAACGGCAAACGCTCGATTGCCTTCGTCGCCAACAGTCAGATCCTCGAGCACACCAGGGGCAACCCCAACGCGAAACAGGTCAGCGCCAGGATCCGCCGCATGCAGGTTGCGGCGGTCTGCCACGCCCTTGGTTAGTCAGAAGGTCTTGTAGGTGGCCGGGTCCATCTCGAAGCCGTGGCCAGTGTTCATGTTTTCGCAGCGCATGCTGTTGCCGGTCTCGTTGGTCATGCATTCGAAGGGGCCGACCATGTTGATCGTGCCGTAGGCGACCTCGGGGCCGCTGTTCATGGTCGTGTCCCCGGCGCAGACGATTTCCCCGGGACCGCCGGCAACCGAAAGTCCGTTGCCCCAGTCGAGCTGGCAGTCGGGGTTCGGTTTGAGCTTCCAGCTCGACTTGCGGATGTCACAGCGGACCATGGTTTCATCGGCAATGCAGCCGATGTTGCCGGTCGGCGAGGTGAAGGTTTCAAGGTTGACCGAAACGCTCTCCTGCTTGTCTACGCCGCAGCCGACGATCACGAGGCCGGCGACGGCGACGGCGACGGCGAGGAGGCTACTCAGCGTCTTCTTCAGAATCTTCACTGGGCTTGGTCTCCACTTCTTCGAGTTCGTTGCCAACCGGCTGCTCGCCTTCAGGGCTTTCGTCTGCCGCGGCGGTCTCCGTGGTCCCGTTGTACTCGACTTCCGGGTTTTCTGACTGGTCCTTCTTCTTGTTCTTCTTGCGGCGACGTTTCTTGTTTCCCTTGGGGAAGTTGCGGAGCAGCTCACGGGCCACGGCGGAGGGCTTTCTGGCCATTCGCATCCGGGCACCGCGCAGAACCTCTTCGCCCTCCGGGGTGTGGGCGACCGCGGCTGCGAGCAGGGAGACCGCCAGACGGCGATCCTGTTTGCGAGCCGCCTGAACCAGCTTGCGGGCGTTCTTGCCGTGGGCACGACCGGCCGAGTTGACCAGCAGCCCGAGCAGACGTTTGGTTTCCGGCCAGCGCTGCACCGCGTACTCCTCGTGGAGCTCCCGGGTGTAGGAGGCGAGTCTCCAGACCCAGGCCTGGGCCTGGTCGCGACGGCCGATCCGCTTGTCAACCAGCGCCTGGAGCAGCACCTTGGTGCCGGCCCGTTTCTCGTCGCGAGACCAGGTCCCGACGATGTCGATCGCGTCGTCGAAGGCCTCCGGGTCCTTGAGGTTGGCGATCTCGCCCAAGGCCTTGACCCGAAGCTGCGCGTTGCGGTTGCGCTGGACGCAGGTGAGCAGGTACCGGCGGCGGAGTTCCCTGGTCCGGTCGTGCTGAAGCATCGCCTTCGCCCGGCGCCAGCCCTGCGTTGTGACCCGGGCTCCGGCCAGGGCAGCCCAGACATGCTGTTCGGCGTAATCGAGGTTTTCGACCGCGATCCGCCAGATGTCCCGCTCCAGAACCTCGATCCGGCGTTGTGGATCATCGGAGACCGGGACGATCCGGCGTTCCACCCGCACCTTGCGGCCGCGGCCCCGGCGTACCGGACCGACCACGATCGCCCCTCCGCGGTACACGTCGCGATCCAGCAGGCTATGCAGAGTGACGATCGACTCGTCGTGGGTGGTGGCCGGGTGAACGAAGTCAATGACCAGGCCCGCTTCCTTGCTGGGTGCCCGCCGGGTCACCCGGCCGACTCGCTGCTGGTAGATCCGTTTTGACGCGGTCGGCGCCAGATGCATACAGATGGTCGCCCGGGGGGAGTTCCAGCCCTCGGCGAGAAGCTGCGCGTTGCAGAGCACATCAACCTCGCCCCTTTCGAAGGCGGCGAGGGTGTCGGAAAGCTCACGCTTCGGGGTTTCGCCGGAAACCGCCTTGGCGTTGATCCCGAACTCCTGGAAGGCTGCCGCGACGTTCTTCGCATGCTGGACCCCGGCCGTGTAGAGCACGCCGGGAGCCTTGCGGAAGCGGGACTTGTACAGGTCGGCGATCGCCATGTTGAACGGCGCCTGGTCCAGCAGTTTCGCGAGTTCTTCCTGATCAAAATCCTGGTCGACCTCGCCCTTGCGCAGCGGCACCTTGGCGATCGTGCGGACCCCGGGGCCGGGCGGGATCCGCAGGCAGCGCAGTGGCGCAATCACTCCCCGCCGGGCGGCCTGGGCGAGGTCAAAACGTGAAGTCTGGGTGGGGAAGAGGTCGGCGACGTGACGGGCGATCAGGGCACCGGTCGCGGTCATGCCGATGTAGACCGGGCCGGGCATCGAACGGATGCAGGCCGAGGTCTTCTCACCGAGGGCGGTGTGGGCCTCGTCGCAGATGATTACCGAATAGGCATCAGAGACCCGCTTCGCGTTGCGGACAAACCACTGGTAGGTCTCCACCGTCACCGGCCCGTCCGCCTCGTCGCGGCCGTCGAGCAGCGGCGGACGCAGCCGCTCCTTGTAGCCACGATCGGAAATCTCGCCGATGAACTGGTCGACCAGGTTGCGCCGGTGGGTGAGGATCAGGACGCCACCGGTGCGGGTCGCCTCGATGAAGCCGACCGCCGCGACGGTCTTGCCGGCCCCGGTCGCATGCTCGAACCAGAAGCGCCGGGCGGCGCCGGGGTCATCCGGGGCTTCGGCTACTTCGACCTCCGGGTCTTCCTCGCCGGAAGGTTCATCCCAGTCCTGCGGCTCCTCGTCTTCGGCCACAACTTCACTGCGAACCTCGGCGGCGAGCTCGGCATCCTCGGCCTCCCCGTTCTCCTCGTCTGCCTCTGTCGCATCGGTCGGCTGGGCCGTGTTCCCGGCCGGATCCCCGCCGGGCGTGGCCGCCCCGGGTTCATCCACCATGTCGAGCGGCTCAAGTTCGTCGACGGCACTGACCTGCTGTTCAGCCAGCAGCTCGGTCAACGTGCCGGAAAGGGCATCGATCTGATGGGGGTTGAGTTCCGCGCCGTCCTTCAGCGTTGGTGGCTCCTCGCCAAGCAGGCGTTCAAGCCCCAGCAGCAGCGAGAAGTTCCGTCGCCATTCGACCGAGGGCTCGGTCCGCCCCGCATCCAGTTCCGCGATTGCCACATCGAAGGCCCGGCGGCGGGCCGTTCCCGGAACCAGGGCCTCGGGACCGTCACCATTCAGCAGGAGCGGTTCACACGCGAACTTTGACGCGCGTTCGATGTCTTTCTTTGAGGGAGCCGCAGTTGATGCGGGTGCTGCCGTAGTCGGGGCCAACTTAGCCTTCGATATTGATCCGGTCCGGGGAACGACCCGGTCCGGACGTGTGGGTAGATGGAGTTTCCGCCGATGACTCAGGACGGACTGTCGCCGGGTTCCTCCGTGATCCGCAAGGTGGCGGATCGAATACGTGTATTTAATCATTACTCGAATGAATTCGGCTGCTCACAGACAACCGCTGGTCCCGGCCCTGCTCGTTGCGTTGCTTTGCGGGCTGCTTCTCGCCGCCTGCGGAACGGAAGGCGAAGAGCCGTCACCGGCCCCCGATTACGCGCGGGACCTGGCGGGGGCACCACCCCCGCTGGCCTCGATCTACGCGCAGGAAAACGAGTTGCTGCCCGGCGGGCTCGATGCGTTCAATGCCCGCATCGCCAGCCTGAAAGGCTTTCCGGCCGTGGTCAACGTCTGGGCGTCCTGGTGTGGCCCCTGCCGGGTGGAGTTCCCGCACTTCCAACAGGCATCCGCCCGCATGGGCAAACGGGTGGCTTTCCTCGGGGTCAATTCGGATGACAACGAAGATGCCGCCCGGACGTTCCTCTCAACCCATCAGGTTCCCTATCCGAGCTATTCGGATCCGGACAAGTCAATCGCCACCTCGCTGGAAGTCACACATGGCTTTCCCTCAACGGCCTTTTTCAATTCCCGGGGTGAGCTGACCTACACCAAGATGGGGTCTTACTCCGATGTGGAGGAACTCGAGGCGGACATCGAACGCTACGCGGTGAAGGGCTGACCGGCGGGGGGCAGCTCTTGCCGGGAGCCGGATCGGTACGCTCGCCTGAGTGGAGATCGGTGATCCGACACTCGTCTACCTCCTGATCATTCTCGGCCTGGCCGGGATCGGGGTCGAGGTGATGACACCGGGCGGGCTGATCCCCGCCATTCTCGGGCTGGTCGCATTGATCTTCGGGCTGGTGGGTATGGCCGATATCGGGCCGACCGCAATCGGCATCGGCCTGCTGCTGCTGGCAATTGTGCTGTTCATCGCGGCGGCGGCTTTTCATCGCTACCGGCCGCTTTCGATCGCGGGGGTTCTCTCGCTGGTCGCTTCGGGCATCTGGATGTTTGACCGGGAAACCGATCCCACTTCAATCCTCGCGGTCACCCTGGGTTCGGTGGTGCTTGGCCTCTTCATGCTCTTCGTGATCGAACGGGCCAGCGTGACCAGGGAAGCCCCGGTTCGCTACGGCCCCGAGGATCTGGTCGGCATGCAGGGAGATGTGCGGGTGCCGCTCCGTCCGGATGGACAGGTTTTCATTGACGGCGCGCTCTGGCAGGCCCGCCTGGCCGACCCCGAGGACCGCCTCGGAATCGGGGAAATCGTGACGGTGGTGGAGGTCAGCGGCCTGACCCTGATTGTCGCTGGGCAGACTGAAATCAACCAAGGAGAGAACTTGTAATGGCAGTCGTTGGAACCCTGCTGGTCATCCTGGCGATCTTTTTCCTGATCGTCCTGTTCTCGGCGATCAAGATCCTTCGTGAATACGAGCGGGGGGTGATCTTCCGCCTCGGCCGACTGATCAACCAGAAGGGACCTGGCCTGATCCTGCTGATCCCCTTCATCGACCGCATGGTGAAGGTTGACCTCCGCACGGTCACGCTCAACATCCCGCCCCAGGAGGTCATCACCCGGGACAATGTCCCGACCTCGGTGAACGCGGTCTGTTACTTCCGGGTGGTTGACCCGAACCGGGCAATCACCGACGTCGAGAACTACCTGATCGCGACCTCCCAGATCGCCCAGACCTCGCTTCGGGCAGTGCTCGGCAAGGCTGAACTCGACGAGATCCTTGCCGAACGGGAACGGCTGAACGAGTCGCTCCAGAAGATCATCGACGAGCAGACCGAGCCCTGGGGAGTCAAGGTCACGACCGTCGAGATCAAGGATGTAGAGATCCCCGACGCGATGCAGCGGGCGATGGCCCGCCAGGCCGAAGCCGAAAGGGAACGCCGGGCCAAGATCATCAACTCCGAGGGCGAATACCAGGCCGCGGAGAAGCTCACCGACGCGGCCGACATCATCAGCCGTAACCCGGCCTCGTTGCAGCTGCGCTACCTGCAGACCTTGCTCGAAATCAGCGGAAACCAGAACTCGACCGTGATCTTCCCGCTGCCGATGGATCTGATCACCGCTTTCCAGCAGACTCTCGGGAGCATCGGCGACTCCGATGGCGAAGGCGGAAGAGAATCCGGGCCGGCGATTGGCCGTTCGGGGCCTGGCGACCTGCCGCCCGCTGCCTGATCCCGATCACTTGGCTTTACCCGAGATCAGGATCGACCAGCTGACCGGCGGCCGGGTGCTGATCGCCCCCGGCCGCGCCGAACGGCCGGATGACTTCAGCCCGGACCGGTGGCAACCGTCCGGGCGGGAGGGCTGTCCGTTCTGCGAAGGCAACGAAGCGGCAACCCCGCCGGAAGTCGAGGCGGAGCGGCCGGAGGGTGGGGCCACGGACGGGCCGGGTTGGCGGACCAGGACCGTCCCCAACCTCTACCCGGCGGTGAAACCGCGTGATGCGGGCGAGCCGGAAGCGGTCAGCAGGTCGGGTGACCGGCCGGGAGTCGAATCCAGCGCCTTTTCCAGTCCGGCCGATCCCTTGCTCGCTTCGGGGCGCGGCAGCGAGCCGGACATGTTCTCCTCCCGGCCCGCTCACGGCAGCCACGAAGTCATTGTCAATTC
>JBGAOF010000139.1:0-5776 GCA_044221915.1 Solirubrobacterales bacterium | reverse complement strand
CCTATGAGTTGGGCCGACCTCGGCGAACCCCGGCCGGTGGGTTGACGATCACCGGCCGGACTGCCATCATTTGACGCGGCGGGGATGCGAGGGCTCCCCAATCTACGGGAGGGACCCACTTGAAAAGAATGCTTGCTTTGTTCGGTCTCGCGGTCGCGGTTGCTTGCTTGGCCGGGGCGGCCCCGGCGGCGGCAGCTCCGGCCCCGCTCGGTGTCAGCTGTGTGGCCGCTGGCGATGGCTCATACCAATGTGGGAGCACCAGCCCCCGCAGTACGGCCGCGACCTGGGATGGCACCCCGATCGATGTCAGCGTGGCGCTGCCCGATTCGGGCGCCTTCGGCCCGGGACCCTACCCGCTGGTGATGATGTTCCACGGCTACGGGCAAAGCAAGCTTGCGTTTTCCAGCATGAAGCACTACACAGACCAAGGCTATGCGGTCTTCACGATGACCGATCGTGGCATGTATGAATCCTGCGGCAGTGCCGCCTCGGTCGCCGCTGATCCCGATGGTTGCGACGGCCAGTACGTGCACCTGCTCGATGACCGGTACGAGGTTCGTGACGCCCAGTACTTCGCTGGACAGCTGGTTGATGAAGGCTTTGTGCAACCGACCAGGATCGCAGCTACCGGGCTTTCATACGGGGCAGGCATGTCGATGGCCCTGGCCGCGCTCAAGGATCGAATGATGCTGCCCAACGGGCGACTGGTCCCCTGGAAGAGCCCGGGCGGCACGTCGCTCAGTCTCGCGGTAGCCGCACCATTCTCCGCTTGGAGTGACCTGGCCTACGCGCTTTCACCGAACGGTCGTTTTCTGGACTATCTCCGCGACAATCCCTATGACCCCGATCACGTCGGCGTGATGAAGAGCTCGATCGTGAATGGGCTTTTCCTCGCGGGGAACACTGCCGGCCGTTATGCGCCGGCCGGAACCCTGCCGTCGGCTGATCTTGCCGGTTGGCTGAACCTCACCGATGGGGGAGAGCCCTATCGGAACAGCATCGCCGTGTCCAGCATGCTTTCGGAGATCACCAAGTACCACTCCTCTTACTACATAGATCACTCTGTGAAGCCGGCACCGTTGTTCATCGCGATGGGTTTCACCGACGACATCTTCCCGGTGGATGAGGCCTTGCGTTACTACAACCGGACCTTGGCCCAGTACCCAAGCGCCGATATCGGACTCTTTCTCGGCGACTTCGGACATCAGCGTGCCCAGAACAAGGCTGACGCCCTGACCGCCGAAGCGGCCCTGCAGGATCAGTGGATCAATTACTACCTGACCGGAGCGGGTTCCAAGCCGGCCAACAACGTGGTCGCTTACACCGAGACCTGCCCCGCCACCGAGCTTTCCGGTGGCCCCTACACGGCCAGCGGCTGGGCATCGATCGCCCCGGGCGAGATCACGGTTGAAGGCGGCAAGACAGACCAGGAGATCGAGCCGGGAGGAGGGTCCGCTGAGGTGGCCTCCGCCTATGGCGTCATCGCTTCCACACCCTGTGCGAGCCCAAACGGTGCGAGAGAACCGGGCACGGCCAACTACGAGTCGGCTCCGGCTCCGGCCGGCGGGTTCACCCTGCTCGGCTCACCAACCGTGGTCGCCGATTTTGAAGGTGCCGGTACCGAATCGGAGATCGCGGCCAGGCTGGTTGACGTCGCCCCGGACAACACCAAGCAGCTTGTTGCCCGCCAGCTCTATCGACCCAATTCCAGCGGCTACCAGGTGTTCCAGCTCCATCCGGGTGCCTGGACCTTCAAGGCCGGGCATGTCGCTCGCCTGGAGCTCCTGTCGCGGGACGCAAGCACCGCTGCCTCGCCATTCAACCTGGCCAATTACGGACGTCCTTCCGACATGCAGCAGGTGATCACAGTTCATGACCTGGTGCTGAGGCTGCCGGTCACCGAAAGCCCGGGGGCGCTCGGCGGCCTGGTCAAGGCGCCGGCGCCGAAGATCTTGCCGGATGACCGTGGTGTCGTTGATCTGGCGCCCGGCTACGGCAACTCACAGACGATGGCCGACTGGATTGCGAGTCGGCCGGGCCCGGATCCGGATCCGACGGTCGGGAAGCTGAAGGCCAGCGGGCCAGTCAAGGCCAGCGGGAGCAAGCTCCGGCTCAGGGTCAGCTGTCCCGCAAGCGCCGGATCCTGCGCTCCTTCGAGGATCATCGTCGAGGGAGCGCCGAAGGGCCACAAGGCGCGCGGTGCGGGCGTCTTGATCGCCATGAAGGGTGGGGTGAGAGTGTCACCGGGTGCCCGGAAGATGATCTCAGTCGGGTTGAGCGTCCCGGCCCGAAAGCTGTTGGGTGGCCAAAACGGGCTCAGGAAGCTGCCGGTCAGGGTCTATTTGACTGGCGTCGCCGGTGAGTCGGTCAGCAAGCTGACCTTGAAGCGGGTTGGAAAGGTCCGTTAGGCCGTATCGGCCGGGGCGGACTAGAGGATCTCGGCCAGGCGGATCTCGAGCCGCTCGGCGATTTCCTCGCGGACCGGTCCGGTGCCGAGCCTTTCAACCAGCGACTGCAGGAATCCTTCGACCACCAGTGACCGGGAGGTTTCCTCGTCGAGGCCACGGGACTCCAGGTAGAAGAGCTGGTCCTTGTCGACCTGGGCAATCGCCGCCGCGTGGGTGCAGGCCACATCGTCGGCGAGAATTTCCAGCCCCGGGATCGCGTCGGCATGGGCGCCGGTCGAGAGCAGCATGTTCCGGCACTCCTGGAAAGCATCGGTCTGCTGGGCGCCCTCGTCAACCTTGATCATGCCGCGCCAGACGGCCGTTGAATTGCCAGCCAGAACTCCCCTGAAGGCAAGGTCGGAGGTGGTGTGTTCGGCGGCGTGTTCCTGCAGCGTGTCGTAATCGATGTGCTGGGAGCCCGCGCCGGCGTAGCCTCCGGTGACCCTGGCGTCGGATCCGGGGCCGGCCAGGTTGGTGGTCATGCGGACCTTGCCGCCGCCACCTCCGAAGCCGAGGGTCGCCCAGTCCAGCGATCCGTCGCGTTCGACTTCGCCTCGCTGGGAGGAGAAGAGCCAGGCCTTCTCGGAGAGATCCTGGGTCGAGATGTAGTGGAGGTTGGCGGCCGGTCCGACGATCAGTTCGACCACGGTGTTGAGCAGCGAGTCGGTTTCATCGGATTCGGAGCCGTAGTGCTCCCAGACTTCGGCCTTCGCCCCTTCTTCGAGTACGACCAGGGTGCGCCAGTTGACCGCGGTGCCATCCGAGTCGAGTTTGAGGTCGACCTTGATCGCCTCTTCGCATTCGACGTTTCGCGGCACGTAGATCAGCACGCCGTCGCCCAGGTTCGCTTCGTTTCTGGCCACGAAAGGATCTTCGGTGGCGACCAGCGAGCCGAGCTTTTCCTCGAGCAGCCCGGAATGACCGGCAAGAGCTTCAGTCAGGGGCAGCACGACCACTTCCTCGGTTCCGCCACTGATTGTCACTTCGGCCGGAGCGTTCTCGTAGGTGTCGAGGTCAAGCCGCGAGATGTCGGTGAACTCCCAGCCCTTGGTTTTCGGGTTCGGAAGATCGATCTCCTCGACCAGAGCCGCACCCTGCTCGCGGCGCCCGGTCAGCCAGGGCGACTCGGTAATGGTTGCCTCAGCCAATTGATCCCTCCATCTGGAGCTCGATCAGGCGGTTCAGTTCAACTGCGTATTCCATCGGCAGTTCCTTGGTGACCGGTTCGATGAACCCATTGACGATCATCTTCGAGGCATCTTCCTCGCTCAGCCCACGGCTCTGCAGATAAAACAGCATGTCGTCACCGACCTTGGAAACGGTGGCTTCGTGGCCCATGTCGGCATCGGATTCACCGATGCGGATGGTCGGGTAGGTGTCCGACTGGCTCTTTTCGTCGAGGAATGGGTGCCGGTCGCGCCCTTGGCGACTTCGAGCAGGCCCCGGTAGGTGGAACGGCCGCCGTCCTTGGAGATCGATTTCGAGAACACCGAGGAGGTGGTGTCGGGTGCGGCGTGGATGATCTTGGTTCCCGCGTCCTGGTGCTGGCCGTCGCCGGCGAAGGCGATCGAGAGCACTTCGCCGTGGGCTTTCTCGCCGAGCAGGTAGATCGAGGGGTACTTCATGGTGATTTTCGAGCCGAGGTTGCAGTCAACCCATTCCATGGTCGCCCGTTCCTGGGCGATCGCCCGTTTGGTGACCAGGTTGTAGACGTTCTGGGACCAGTTCTGGATCGTCGTGTAGCGGACCCGCGACCCCGGCTTGCAGACGATCTCGACCACCGCGGAATGCAGCGAGTCGGTCGAGTAGGTGGGGGCGGTGCAGCCTTCGATGTAGTGGACGTCGGAATCTTCGTCGGCGATGATCAGGGTCCGTTCGAATTGGCCCATGTTCTCGGTGTTAATCCGGAAGTAGGCCTGGAGCGGCATCTCGACCTTGACGCCTGGTGGCACGTAGACGAAGGAGCCGCCCGACCAGACTGCGGAGTTGAGCGCGGCGAGCTTGTTGTCGGCGGCGGGGATGACCGTTGCCCAGTATTCCTTGACGAGATCCTCATGCTCACGCAGGGCGGAGTCCATGTCGAGGAAGATCACACCCTGTTCCTCGAGGTCCTTTCGCACCTGGTGGTAGACGACCTCGGATTCGTACTGCGCGCCGACCCCGGCCAGGAACTTGCGCTCGGCCTCGGGGATGCCGAGCCGGTCGAAGGTTTTCTTGATGTCCTCGGGGACATCATCCCAGTCGGTTTCGGGCCGTTCGGAGGCACGGACGAAGTAGTGGATGTCGTCGAAGTCGATCTGATCGAGGTCGGCACCCCACTGCGGGGTCGGCTTGGATTCGAAGATCTCCAGCGACTTGAGCCGGAACTCGCGCATCCATTCCGGTTCGTTCTTGTATTCGGAGATCTGCTCGACGATCTCGCGGCTGAGGCCTTTCGGGGCCTTGTAGCTGTAGCCGGTCTCGGGGTCGCTGAAGCCGAACTTCTCGGTGTAGTCGGCGTTGATCCCCTGGACCTTCTCTTTTTCGGCGAGCACTTCGGCGGTAGCCACTTCTAAACCTCCACTGTGATGGTGTCGTCGATGATTTCGACGGGGAATACCCGCACCGGCTCGTAGGCCGGGAGAGTTTTCGGCCTGCCGGTCCGCAGGTCGAAGAGTGAGCCGTGCCGTGGGCATTCCACCGTGCATTCCTTCTGGTCGATCTCGCCCTCACCGAGCGGACCGTCGTCATGCGAGCAGCGGTCCTCGATCGCGAACAGTTCGCCGTCGCAGTTGATGACCGTGATCAGCCATTCACCCTCTTCGAGGAACATGCGTTCTCCGGGGCCGAGCTTGTCGGCCGGGCAAAGCGGGATTTTTTTGGCTTCGGTGTTCAAGACGGTTCAGGGGCGCACAGAATGGCCGGTCGCGAAAGACAAGGTAAGCCGACAACCAGACTCGGAATTAGAGTCTAGCGATTCCCCCACCCCGACCCCCTCCATTAGGGTCCCCTAACCCACTCCCCATGCGGTTTCCGGCGCCATTTGAAGTCCAGAGCGCTCACTGGGAAGTAGTCCGCTGGCCCTGACGGGTCGGCAAAAGGTGACCAGGAATCCACCCCTCAGGGGCAGCACTGCCTCGAAGGCTAGGTTGCCGGGAGTCTCACCGGTTCAACACGGAAGGTCGTGTAGAGTCGGTCGAGATCATCGAATCTGGTTCTGAACTGACTTCGACGTTTGGTGTTCGGTTTCCGCTGGCTGTTGTATTCGACCTTGATCCCCGGGTCATAGACGATCTTGCCGTCCTGCAATGAACCGAGGAATCTGAGAAAGTCGGTCTGAACTCCGAGGA
>JBGAOF010000138.1:0-5804 GCA_044221915.1 Solirubrobacterales bacterium | reverse complement strand
GGCTGCTGTTCACGCACGACCTGCCGCCACCGGTGTGGCGCTTGGAGGGCATGGATCCATGGTACCAGCTCGCATTGGGTTTGGGCTGTACCACCTTCGCATTCGTTGCCGGGATCGGCCTTGCGCTCGTCGCTCTCGGTTTGGTGAACCGGACCTACTTGACGATGCTGCTGCTCGGCGGGGTCACTTTCGCGGGCGGGGTGGTCTTTTTTTCCGCCTTTGGCCCCCGGACTTCCCACGCCGATCCCCCGTGAATGGCCGGAACCCATGGCAGGGCGACCCTGCGCCGGTGGCCGGTACGCTTGACGCATGTCAGCAGCAGATCAAATTCGCGAAGATGCCCAGGCCGCGCTCAAGCAGGGCGATCGCAAACGTGCCTCGGCCCTGAGGATGATCCAGGACGTCCTGCAGCAGGAAATCAAGCTCGGCAAGGGCGATGAGATCGGTGCCTTGCAGCGGGAAAAGAAAAAGCGGCTGGAGGCCGCCGATGCTTTCGCCGACGCCGGCCGGTACGAACAGGCCGAAGACGAGAAGTTCGAGGCAGACCTGATTTCGATCTATCTCCCGGCCCAGCTTGGTGACGAGGAACTCACGACGCTGGTCCGTGAAGCAATCGCCGAATGTGGCGCGACCGAACCGAAACAGATGGGCCAGGTGATGGGTCTGCTCAAGGACCGGGTCGCCGGGCGGGCCGACGGCAAGCGGGTCAGCACAGAGGTGCGAAAGCAGCTTGGCTCGTAGAACCCTCACCCTCGACAACGATGTTGCGGCCGACCTGGCCGGAGCTGAAGATTCGGTCCTGCGGGCTCTCCGGGACAGCACCAGTAGTCGCGTTCACCTGCGCGGCAACCAGCTCACCCTTGAAGGTGACGACGAGGAGAATGACAAGGCGGCCCGCCTGGTGGACGAGATGATCGGTTTGATCGAAGGCGGCCATCCGGTAGAGCCATCAACTGTCGACTCGGTGACCAACGCGATCCAGTCCTCACGCCGGCCTTCAGAGGTGCTCGATGATGTGGTCTGGCACAACCGGAACACCCGGGTGGTGCCGAAGACGGTCAACCAGAAGATCTACGTCGATTCGATCCGCGAAAGCACGATCACCTTCGGGATCGGCCCGGCCGGTACCGGCAAGACTTTTCTGGCGGTGGCGATGGCGGCGGCCGCGCTGATCGAAGGAGAAGTCCAGCGGATCATCTTGACCCGGCCGGCGGTGGAGGCCGGTGAGAGCCTCGGCTTCCTGCCCGGCGACCTTCAGGCGAAGGTGGACCCGTACCTGCGGCCGCTTTTTGACGCGCTCTATGACATGCTCGACCCGGACCGGGTCAACGGCTATTTCGACCGCGGAGTGATCGAGGTCGCACCGCTCGCTTTCATGCGTGGCCGCACCCTGAACGATGCGTTCGTGATCCTTGACGAAGGCCAAAACACGACCGTGCCACAGATGAAGATGTTTCTCACCCGGCTGGGCTTCAACTCGAAGATGGTCGTCACCGGTGACGTGACCCAGATTGACCTGCCGCGGGACAGCAAGTCGGGCCTGGTGGTGGTCCGGGAAATCCTCGAAGGGATTGATGACGTGAAGTTCGTGCGATTCGGTGGTGAAGATGTGGTCCGGCACCGGCTGGTGCAGCAAATCGTGGCGGCATACGGCGAACATGCCGATCGCGAAGGTAGCAATTGAGCCTTGAACTTGGTGATGTGCCGGATCGTTTTCGTCCGGCGGTGAAGGCGACCCTCGACGCGGCCGGTGTGACAGCAGGCCATCTCGCGGTTGAGGTGGTCGCCGCAGACCGCATCCGCGACCTGAACCGTGAGCATCGCGGCAAGGACAGCCCGACCGACGTTCTCTCGTTTCCGGTCGATGCCGGAACGGCAGAAGGCGGTTTCCCGGCAGGTGCAGTACCGGGGCCGGTCGAGCTGGGCGATGTGATGCTCTGCCCGGAGTTCTGCGTGGAAGAAACCGAGGCGGTGGTTCACGGCGTGCTTCACCTCTGCGGCTACGACCACGAGATCGACTCCGGAGAGATGCTTGATCTCCAGGATCGGATTGTCAGAGGACTTGGCATTGAGCCCGTGATGACCGTGGAGGCCGAGCTTGACTGAGCAACCAGGCCTCCCTCCCGAAAGCAGCGGATCCGGGACTGCGGCCGGCACCCGTTCGGGATTCGTTGGTCTTGCGGGCCGGCCCAACGTCGGCAAGTCGACCCTGGTCAACGCGATCGTGGGGGCGAAGGTCGCGATCGCCTCGGTGCGGCCACAGACCACCCGGAGGGCGATTCGGGGCGTGGCAACCGACCTGGACGCCGGCACCCAGCTGGTCCTCGTCGATCTGCCCGGGGTTCAGCGCCCGCGTGATGAGTTGACCAGCCGCATGCAGAAAACTGTCGAGAGCGAACTGGCCGGGGCAGATGTGGCCTTGCTGGTGATCAACGGCGAAGAGGGGGTCGGCCCCGGCGACCGTTTCATCGCCGAAACCCTGCTCGGTGCCCGCTCCGCGGCCGGCGGGCTGCCGATCATCTGTGCCGTCAACAAGTCCGACCGGCTGGGCCGGGGAATCGTGCCCGTGCTCGTTGAGGCGGCAGCCCTGGCAGGGGTTGACGAAGTGTTCCCGGTCAGTGCCCTGACCGGTGACGGGGTGCCGGATCTCGTCTCTTGCATGACCGGGTTGATGCCCCCGGGGCCTTACCTTTATCCGCCGGGCGAACACTCCGACCAGCCTCGCGAGCTACTTCTGGCGGAGCTGATTCGCGGCCAGGCCCTGATCCGAACCCGCGAGGAGATCCCCCATTCGGTTGAGGTCCGGGTGACCGGCATCGAACAGCGTGACGATGGCCTCTGGCTGGTCGACGCCGAGATCTGGGTTGAATCCGACTCCCAGAAGCGGATCCTGATCGGCAGGAAGGGCTTCAAGGTCGGCGAGATCGGAACCGGTGCCCGGAAGGACATTGAGGCGGAACTCGGCGGCCAAGTCCACCTGGAGCTTCAGGTCAAGGTTCGTCGCAAATGGCGCCGGGACGAAGACATGCTTGACCGCCTCGGCATCGATTAGCCCCGCCATCGACCAGCCTCGGCATCGACCAGCCCCGCCATCGATTAGCCCCGCCAGGCAACGCACGCCGAGAGTGGAATTCTCGGCAAATAGGTCTGAAAACTCAGCTCTCGATGCGTTGACCGGCCTCCGGAGGGGCTGCGGGTGGTGTCCGGGAGAGCGGCAGCGGGTGGTGTCCCCGGTGCGAACCGCGTCCGAGTAGAAAACAACCTGCGCGTCCTGCCAAGGTCGATTCTCCTCCCTGAATGCCTTCCGCCAGACATCCTGGGCGTCGGTGAACACAAAGGCCGAAAACTCCTTCAGGTCCCGGTCCGGGTCCTTGCTGGCCGGCAGCGGCGAAGGATTCTCGGCGCCCGGGACTGCGGCCATCCCCGGGAATATCGAGCCGATGTCGAAGCCGGTGCCGGTCCCTGAGCCGGAGCCACCCAGGACCTGGGTTCCAATCACGACGGCGATGATCAGGACGGCGATAAGACCGCCGAACTTGCCCTTGCCGGAGGGCATTTGCATACCCCCGCCGCCAAGTCCTCCCAGGCCACCGGAGCCCCGGGCACCGCGGTTGCCGCCGCGGCCACCGGACCGGGAACCCCGAATGTCGATCACGTTCCGGTCATCGGACCGGCCTCGCTTCCACTTCACGGTTCTGATCCTAGTCATTGCCGCGGCTTCCGTAGGATTGGCGCATGCTCAGCAAAGCCACAATTTGCGTCCTGCTCGCCTCGGCGGCCGTCCTGGCGGGCTGCGGCGGGTCGGGGGGAGGAACTTCGGCCGAGGACGAGAGCGAGATCAAGGATCTGGTCGCCAAGATGAACCAGGCCACTCAGGACCGCGATGCTTCCGCCTTTTGTTTGATCATCCAGCCGAGCGCGATCGAGAAGACCTTTCACGACATCGACCGTTGCGTCAGCGAGACCGGACCGATTCTCAAGGCAGCCGGCGAACAACCGGTATACAAGGTGGAGCGGATCGAGGTTGATGGAGATGTCGCTCGCGTGAGCTTTTCCGGCAGCGCCGGTGAGGAAGCGACCTTTGTGCGTGAGAACGGGCAGTGGTACCTGCCCCTCGATCCGCAGGACACGGCGACAGACCCGGCCGATTCCGATTCCAGCGGAAACGAAGGCTGAAATGTCAACGCCCGAAGTGAAGTACGACCAGGACGGACTTGTCCCCTGCATCGCCCAGGATGCCGCCACCGGGGAAGTGCTCACCCTCGCCTACATGAACGAGGAATCACTGCGCCTGACCCGCCAGAGTGGCGAGGTCACCTATTTCAGCCGTTCCCGCCGGACAATCTGGAAGAAGGGCGAGGAGTCGGGCAACATCCAGAAGGTCCGCCAGCTGAGGATCGACTGCGACGGGGACACCATCCTCGCGCTGGTCGAACCGGCCGGACCGGCCTGCCACACAGGCGAACGAAGCTGCTTTTACCGCCAGCTCGATGACGGGACCAGGCCCGAGCCGGTGGCCGGCGAGGCACTGGCCACGCTGGCCCGCACCCTCGATTCACGCAACGATCAAAGGCCCGAGGGCAGCTATGTGGTCAGGCTCCTCGATGACCCCGGCTTTGCCGGCGAGAAAGTGATGGAAGAAGCCGAGGAAGTGAGCCGCGCCGTTCGGGAAGAAAGCGACGAGCGGGTCGCCGAAGAAGCCGCCGACCTGCTCTTTCACCTCGCGGCCTTGATCCGCAGCAGGGGCATCACGCTGACGGATGCGGGGGAGGTATTGAATGGGCGTCGCGGCTGAACTCGCTGCCCGGCTTGCACCCGATATCGAAACCACCCGTGCCCTGAGTGCCGGCTCGAATGTGGTGCCGGTCGTGCTGCGTTACATCGACGACACCGAAACCCCGGTTTCGGCCCTGCTCAAGCTCCGCCGGGGCGGGCCGTGCTTTCTGCTGGAGTCCGCGGAGCGCGGCCAGGTCGGGCGCTATTCATTCGTCGGGGCGAGTCCCCATCGGGTGATCCGCTGGTCGGCCGGCAAGTTGAGAGAGTTCCCCGGGGAGGCCACATCGGGCGAGGGAGATGCCCTGGAGACGATCGAGGCACTCGATCCCTACGAGGGGGTGAAGGAATATCTGAGCCGATATCGGGTGGCCGAGACCGATCGGATGCCGCCCTTCGCCGGTGGGGCCGTCGGCCTGTTCGGCTACGACCTGGTCCGGGCGATCGAACCTCTCGCCGAACCGAACCCGGATCCCCTCGGACTGCCGGACCTTGCCTTGATGATCACCGACGTGCTGCTGGCCTTTGACCATCTTCACAACGAATTGACCGTCATCAGCTGTGCCTGGCTGGACGAGCATGAGACACCCGACGAGGCTTGGGAATCAGCGGCGAGCCGGATCGAATCGGTTCTGGAACTCCTGCGGGGCCCGGTCCCCGTCCAGGCCGCTGCGGCGGCGGTCGCGGCCCCCGAATTCACTTCCAATCTGAGCCGCGAGGAGTTCGAGCGGATCGTGGCCCGGATCGTCGAATACATCCATGCCGGTGACGCCTTCCAGGTCGTTCCCTCACAGCGGTTCACCGCCGAGCAGAGAGCCGATGCCCTTTCGATCTATCGCGGACTGAGGTCGATCAATCCGTCGCCGTACATGTACTTCTTCGAGTTTGGCGATTTCCAGATCGCCGGCGCCTCGCCGGAACCGCTCCTGAAGGTGAACGGCGACCGGGTCGAGATCCGGCCGATCGCCGGCACCTCGCCGCGCGGGTCGACCGAGGAAGAGGACCGCCGCCTGGCCGAGAAGATGATCTCC